>JAZSES010000296.1:0-4286 GCA_045531805.1 Candidatus Limenecus sp.
TTGCAGAAAGCAAAAGTTGTTGAACCTTTGGTGGGGTATACATTATAGAACTTTCCCAAACCTCACCACGATCGGAATCATTCATATAATGAAACTCATCATAAACGACAGTAGCAACATTATCTAACCTTTCGGCTAAATCATTTTCATCTTCGCCAATTAAAATATTACGATATATTTCTGTTGTCATAATTACAACAGGCGCATCTGGATTGTGACAAATATCTCCAGTAACTAATCCAACATTTTCTTTACCATACAATTTACAAAAATCAGTATACTTTTGATTAGATAGTGCTTTTAGTGGAGATGTATAAAAAGTTGTTTTACCTTCTGATAAATTTTTATTTATTGCATATTCTGCAATAAGAGTTTTTCCGGTACCAGTTGGTGCTAAAACTATTGGGTCCGCATTATCATAAATATATTTTGCAGCTTCCACTTGGTATTTATCAGGATTTAGCCTAAAAAATTTTTTCAAACTGTCTTCAAAAGAAATCTTTGGTTGCTCTACTTTTTGAGACTGGCCAAATGTAATGGGGTAATTAAATAAAATGTCTTTTGTATCAACTTTCTTATTAATAGGTGTTGATATTGAAATATTGCTATTGTTTTCTGATTTTTTTATATTGAGATTTTTTGAATAAATACTAGCTAATGAAATTTTTGATATAGACATACAACTTTCCTTTTTTTGCTTTAAGTAACCAAAAAGGAATTTGTTGTTACTTACAAAATTGTTCAAGTAAAAAAATTAACATTACTTTATAAAAGTCTATTAGTCGATTAGTTGATTGTTTTTTGTAAAAATTTAAATTAAAATTTAAACAAAAAGAAAAGAGGCATTAACATGAAATTTTCAATAATAAAAATAATAGGATTAATACTTGTGATAACAATGGGTGTAACTTTCGTTGCAAATAATTGTTATGCAAATGCAGAATATTCATCCTATAACGAGGATGTTGAAAATCCAGCATTATTTAAAACTGTTCGCGCCAGTCATATTCTTGTAGATACTGAGGATCAAGCTTGGGCTATAAAAACAAGAATAACAGAGGGTGAAGATTTTGGTGCATTGGCAGAAAAATATTCAAAATGTCCATCTAAAGAAAAAGGCGGTGATTTGGGCTTTTTCAATAGAGGACAAATGGTTCCAGAATTCGAAAAAGCTGCCTTTTCTACCCCAATTGGAGGCATATCAGATCCAGTAAAAACAAGGTTTGGATGGCATTTAATCAAAGTCACAAGAAAAATGAGAATATAAGTTTGTACAACTAGATAATAAAAATAAATCAAAAAACTTGACGACAGTATATGTTGTTGTTACACTTTGAATACTGATAGAGCTTTGAAAATTTAATAGATAAGATTACTTCGGGATGTAGCAAGGACTCCGTACAAAAGATGCCTGTGGCATGTTTTGAATGGAGGCAGGCTAAATCAGAAACATAGTTTCTGTGAGCCGTATAGAAATTTACCAAGCTGCCTTTCGAAAATTATAAAAAACACTTCGGGATGTAGCGCAGCTTGGTAGCGCACCTCGCTTGGGACGAGGGGGTCGCAGGTTCGAATCCTGTCATCCCGAAATTTTTTGTATAAAAATTGCGGAAGTAACCAATGCCCAGAGTGCAGAGCACTCAAAGTTAGATTACTACCTGCCAACATCGGAAGGCAGACTCGCAACATGAAAATAAAATATGCGGAAGTAACTCAATGGTAGAGTACCTGCCTTCCAAGCAGGCTGCTGCGGGTTCGAGTCCCGTCTTCCGCTCCATTGAAATAAAAAATGGCGGCATGGCCAAGTGGTAAGGCAGGAGCCTGCAAAGCTTTTACCCCCAGTTCGAATCTGGGTGCCGCCTAATAAAAAAGACCTCTTAATGAGGTCTTTTTTATTGATTTAATCTAGTTGTATTTTAAAGAGTGGTTTGGTTGAAAGCAAATTTTAGTGTATTTTATTCTCCGTTGTATTTTTTTGTCCGTTTTGCGAAATCGGGCAAGGGCAATTTTTTAGGGAAAAGTTAGAACACTAGCGAGTTTCAGGGGTAGGAAATAACCAAACCAAGTGTGACACAAAACGGACGAAAACGGACTTTTAATGGACTGTCACATTTGGTTTGAAAATTTTGGGCAATCAAAAATTTGGCTTATTCTTAAATAATACTGCGTGTTTAGGGGGTTGTACGGATAGATTGGTTATTTTGGGCAAAGTCCGTTTTGGGAATTTTGAAATTTAAAAAAGTACGTATATGAATAGCACTATATAAAATTTAATGTTTGATAGTTTTTTTAACAATATTTCTTGCTTGCCAGAAATATAATTGCCCTGCTTTTATTCCACCCTCAATGTCTTGTGGTCTGCCAAATTCCTTTTCTAAAACTAGTGCATTTTTAACTAGTTTTTTCAACATTGGAAGCAATTCTTCAAAACGAGATTCGCCAAGTTTTGTAATTTTTAATATATTATAATTCTCATCAAAAATGTACTCGGTCATTATTTCGTGTTCTCTTTCAACGGCTAATTTCCCTGTTCTTTTATCAAAAGTTATTTGAAAAGGTTCAGGTCTGCAATAAGACTTGTCAGTAATTAACATTTCAATTAAAAGTTTGTTTTTATCTAAAGGCGATTCCGTATAAGTTGTAAAAACGTAATCAGATAAAATCTTGTCTTGAATTATTACGCTTGGTTTTATTTCGTCATCTTTGATTCCATGTCGTTCTCTTGATTTAACTGCAATTAGTTTGTTTTTTGATTGAATAATACTATTTATTACATCCAAATCTAACCTCTCTAAAGAGGCACCTCTAGAATCATACAAACCGGCAGCAGAGTATCCATCTAAATCTTCGCCATTGAAAGCTGAACGAACCATAATTGTGTTATTAGAAAGAACACCTCTTGCATAATCTTTTATCTCATTTATAATTCCATTATCTTCATTGAAACGATTTTTAGGATTTTCTGCTATATACTTTTCTACCCGTTCTAAATAAGCATGAGGTAAAACAAAAGCATTCGGAATAATAACATCTTGCAGTTTACCTTCTTTTACTAAATTCATCATTCGTTTAAGGTTATATGCTTTATTCCCAACTGTATCTTTTTCACATTCATCTAAAGATAATATTTTATCAATTCTTCTCATCTCAGGTACTGTGATTTTTTCTGCCAATTGAGAAGTTTTAGTAATAGGTGCTATTTCTTGGCAATCTAAGTTTCCGCCCTCGTTAGAAATTGAAATAAACTTACCCTCATATTTGTTTAATTTAGCTAGACTCTGTTCATCAGAAACTAAATGTCCAAATGAGAAGTAGTCTCTACAAATTGCAGAAAAGTGGGATAGTAATCCTGACGAACCTGATTTTAATATTAGTCCTTCGGCTTTCTCAAAGTATTTATAGCATTGCTCATCATTATCACATATTATGATTAGAGGAGTGTCTGAATTAAGCAGTTTTTCATCTACATTATTTGAATGTACTAATAAGCCCTTTGCAGTTCCTTTTATTAATGCTTGTTTTGAGGTTTTATTTAAACTCCTAATTATCCTATCGATTTTGTATTTATCTAAAAACCTCTCTTGTCCTTGTAATTCATACTTCCCTGTATCTTCATACAAGATTCTATATTCATCACTTAAAACCGATGTTTTAGTTGTATAATATTTCCCATCATATACCATTTCGGTTTTCTGGTCGAACCAATCTACATGAACAGGTTTTGAGCCTAAATTCTCTGCATTATCAGTTATAACTTTTACATCAGTACTTTGCCCATATTTATAGGCTTTGTAATAATTGGCTTTAAAATTTATATTATTGACAGGATACACATTCATAAGATTATTATACCTTAAAGATTTGATAGTATACATTCAAGCAATATTTAATAAAAAAACGAAGAAAAATAAATTTGTCAGTTGTTTATTTTATAAATTTTTGACACCGATTTTTAGAAAAGTTTTTATATTAATTAGAACATTAAAGTTGATTTTTTGAATTTATTTTGCCCAAAATTATCAAACCATCTGTGACAAGTAATCAAACCATGTGTGTATTTACATCTATAAAACTGTCATGCTGAACTTGTTTCAGCATCTTACCAATTGGGCGTGTTCACTACATTCTGTTAAGACCCTGAAATAAATTCAGGGTGACAATTAGGTCGGAAGTTTGCAATTTCAAACTGGACGAAAACGGACTTTTGCTGGACTCAAAATTCCACATCACTCCACCTTAATCACCTCTCAGCAAACGTGACATTTAGTCACCTTTGCTACGGCAGA
>JAZSES010000009.1:0-3090 GCA_045531805.1 Candidatus Limenecus sp.
ATCATTTGTCAGCCTTGTTGTTATGCAAAATCGAAATATACTAAGAATTTCATAAAACATTTTTCAGTTTGTCAGCCTTATACAGAGGCGAGACGAAATATAGCTTATAATTCTATTGATACTTATGAAATTGTGGGCTATATGAGAGATGGGTCAGGTCGTTGTACATACGTTGAGACTAATGAGTGGTTAAGAGGAAAGTTTATTACTACTTGCAATTTTGAGCCTAAACAACACAATGAATACTATTCTGCTATGCTTAATCCTGATGTAAAAAAGTCAGTTTTGATAAAGGGTATGGCTTTTGTTGATGCAAATGAAAATGCAGTTTATCTTAAATACTACAATATGCCTTCTGTTTGTACAACAAAGCGTGCGAGATAGTATATCAGTTGTTTTTAGTCAAAACTGAACAAATTATTTTTTTTATCGTTAATGTTTTTAAGTAGAGATACTTTGTATTTGTAAAGGAGAAGTTATGAAAAAATTTTTATCAGGTTTGTTAATTGCAACGGCAGTAGTTGGGATTGTTAATATTAATGGCTTAAAAGTTGTTGCGGAAACTGTAGAAAGAGGCTTTGTTTCAGTTTCAGCATCAGCAAATAAAGAACTACAACCTGATGTCGTAGATTTGAGAATAGAAGTTAGAACTGATGATGACAAATCTTTGCAAAAGGCTACAGATGAGAACAAAGAAATTTCTGAAAAATTGTATAATGAATTGTCTGCCATGATTAACAAAGATAATGGAGACTATATAAAAACAACAAATTTTAAAGCAAATCCTGTTTATAGCTACAAAAACAATAAAAGAACAATTACCAAATATGAAGTTTCAAACACTGTTGTTGTTCATACTAAATCAATTCAAGATGCAGGTAAAATCATCGACAAAGCTATTTTGTTTGGCGCAACAAATGTTAGTGATGTGAAATTTTCTGTATCATCTTACGAAAAACAGTGTGATGACTTGCTAAATCAAGCATCAAAAAAGGCTTATAAAACAGCAACAAGCCTTGTTGCTGGAAGTAATGGTGTTTTGAATGGAATTAAATCGCTAAATGGTTCTTGTTCAACTTCTGAAGGCGCAAGAGTTCAATACAAAGCTATGGTACAAAATTTATCTTTGGATTCTGCTACGGCTACACCTGAGCAAACACCAATTGAAAGTGGCGTTATCAAACTATTTGCGCATGTAAATGCATCTTATTTTGTAAAATAGATGCTTCCAAATACAGGATAAAGTTCCAAGTATTTAGAGCATAAAACATATACATACATCGTTCACCTCACTATCTTGTGAGGTGTTTTTTTGAATTTAATTCTTTATTCCACTCCCATAAGAAGTAAATTGCCAAAATTAAATACACAACCCACATTATAAAGGTTGAAAATACCTTTTCACCTTGCAAAACCACCTGTAACCACATAATAGCAGACAGACCATTTACGATAATCCAAATTACCCATTGTTCTATACATCTTTTCACAGTAAAATACATCCCGAACAATGACAATATAGTTGTTATACCATCACAAATTGGGTTTTTATCATTTAAAATGTGAAGAATATAGATACCTATTAGACAAAAAATTAACGCAATAAAAATGTATTTTACTCTTTTTTTGTTTGTTAATTTAGTTTTTACAATTTCTTGAGTTTCCTTTTTTAAATTTTTACTCCAAGAAAACAAACCAATTACTTGCATAGGAAAATAGTATCCAGCATAAAGTAACAAATTACCAAACAAAGCATTTTTAAATGATAAGTAACTATAGCAAAATGTGCCAGTTAAACCAAACAAAAAACAAGATATCTTACCTTTACCTGCCATAGTAGAATAAGTTATGCCACAAATTGCAGATATTACAGCAACAAAGTTATCTTTAACGATAATTGCGTTAATGAGTATAAATGTAAAAATTAGAGTGAGCGCAATTACCTCTGTTTTTTTCCAACCGATAAATTCTGCTTTTGCAAAGTTTTTTAAGCTAAATGTCATACCCATTTTACTTTTTTGTATGTATGTTATCTAATAATTATAAATGAAAATTTCATCAAACACAAATAATCACAAGTCTTTTAAGGGACTTTACAACAACAAATATTTACTGAATGGATTAAGATGTGCCGCAAAAAATGGCGCATTATTTCAGGCTGGTGTATCGTTGACCTTTTCAGCTATTGCTAGACCTTTGGCTATTATGTCTACACCCAAAACGGACAAAGAAAACAAAAAAATTGCTTGTGCAAAATCAATATCGTCAACCATCTGTGGTTATTTTATTACGATGATTGCTTCAAAACCAATTGCAAAGGCTATTGAACATATAGACAAAAATCCATCAAAATATCTAAACAAATTAACAATGGAAAATTTTAGTGAAGTAGGCAAACACCTAACATCCTCAAAAAAATATTCTACAGCAACTCAATTATTCAAATTAGGGGTTGGATTGGTTATTGCCTTACCCAAATCAGCGCTAACTTGTTCATTGATTATGCCAGTTTTAAATTTCATTTTTCCACAAAAAACGTTACCTGAGATTCAGAAACCTAAACGTGCAAAATCCAAAAATATATCTTTCAAAGGTTTTTACAATCAGGCAACAAAAAATATAGCAAAATGGATTGGCTCTGTTTTAAACACAAAACCATTCCAAAAATTCGCCACAAAATTGGAAAACACAAATTATCCACAACATATGTCATCTTTAACTGATATTTTATTGACATACACTTTTGTTAGACAAACTCAAAAGAAAAATTCAATAAAAGAAAATCGCAAAAAACCTCTTATTCATAATGCAATAATTTCTACTGGACTTTGTTTAGGTGGAGGATATGCAATTAACAGTATGACAGAAAAATCAACGCAAAGATTTGTAGAAAAATTTAAACAAGTGAACAAAAATCTTCCAGACCTAGACAGATGTGTCGAAGGCATAAAAATTGCAAAACCAGCTTTAATTTTGGCAGGTATATATTATATTTTCATTCCAATAATTTCTACATTTTTGGCAGATAGAACATCTGAAAAATTCTTTTTGAAAAAATAATCCAATTACTTTGATTGTTCTGGGAAATAA
>JAZSES010000049.1:0-5647 GCA_045531805.1 Candidatus Limenecus sp.
ATGTAAAATGTAACGCTCCCATAATTAAGGGGAGTGTTACAACTTCCAAAATAGATATCAGCTGCTCACACAGCTCGGTCTCAGCTTAGATATCAACAAATAACACAAGAAAAATGAGGGATAAAATATGAAAGATATGAAAACTACAGTTAAAGTTGGTCACATTGTTTACAGCGAAATGAGCTGGAGTCACAACATTATCCGTGCAAAGGTAACTGAAATTAGACCAGAAGGAGTCATGTTCGATTTACAATGTACAGTAAACGAAAATGGTCAGTCTATCGACCGTGAATACGGCTCTGCTGGTGCAACATGGGATAACCTTTATCCTACAGCAAAGGCTGCATATGAAGGCAGAAAAGCCAAAAATGATGCACAAGTTGCTAAATTCTGCAAGGAAATTGCAACAATTGAGGATTTAGTTAAGTTTCCTCTCACTCATTGTATCAACGGTGAGGAATACACGGATTGGCAGGCTGTAAAGGCATACAAAATCCGTGCCAAAGAATTATTAGGCGTAGATTTATAAGGAGACAATTGACATGAAAAACTTACTAGGAATAAAAAATATAAAAGTAAAGTCAATCACAGGAACAAAAGAAACTAATGACTTCATAGAAAAACATGATGGTAACATCTTAGATATAACTCCAATTTACACAAAAAATTACGGAGCTATATTCTATGTGACATATGTAGAAACGGAAAATAAATAATCATCAGGACTGTCAGAGGCTAACCTCCCTCTCTGGCAGTCCTATTTTTCTCTTTACTCCGTTAATGTTTACTACAAACACTTCGTGTTTCGGTTTATAATACGATGAAAAAAACATTAACCACGCCTGATTTGAAAGGAGATATATCATGTTAAACCCATATAGTAAAATTGTTGGCGTTACGTTTAACGAACGTCAGCAGACATTAAAAGAACTCATGCAGGATGCTGTTTGGCGTTCTGTAACACTAATCCATACAACATTTCACAATGAAGAAACAGGTATGGATGAGCCTGCTATCCAGGTGAAAGATTTTATCACAAAGAAAGACCTTGGATGGATAGCAAAAACTGAAATTGATAAATTTGACGGTATTTACGCCATGACAGCTGAAATTGGCGAGTACAAGAACACTATGTTCTGCAATTTGTACATGCCGAAAACACCAACACGCAATCAGTATTGGATGATTAAACGTGCGTGTGAAAAGCGTGGTGTGAAAATGCCATTATATGATGCAACTGCATACGAGAGTATGTTTACATTTCTTCGTAATACTAAATAATAACATCAGAGAAAACGTCTCAAACGACGTCGGTTCATTCTCTGAAAAATTTGTATAGAATATGACTAATAAAATTGTGTTGGCTGAGCTTCGCGCCAGTCAATGCAATAAGGGTCTGACAGCAAATTAAAAAAAAACAATTTTATGGAGGGATAATTATGTTAGAAAAAATTGTTCAAAATCTAACACCTGAACAGGCTCAGGCTGTTGGCGGAATGCTCGGAGATGGTATGAACTATGTAAAAGCAGCAGCAAGAAAAGCTAAACTTGCAGCTGGAATTGTAGGTTACTGTCTTTTAATCCTGTTCACTGCCATCATTGGTGTCGGAGTACGAGGATTCCTCGGAATAGTAATCGTTAATATTATCATTTACGGGTCCATGATTCGAATTTGGATGAACCTTCGCCAAATTTGCGGTAAAACTCCATTACCAAAGAAACCATCATGGTTAAAGCTTCCACATCGAAAGCACAACGGTACTATCGTACTTCGAAAAAGCGATTACGAAGTTATTGAGCCAAATCATGTCAACTACATTGTTGATGCACACGGAAACCGTGTGAAAGTAAAATAACACCAAATCGGCACTTGTGGTAACACTGGTGCCGATATATTTTTGAAAAGGAGACATACCATGGAACTAGGATTAGTATTCATAATTCTATTATTACTGATAATAGCTTGTGATGTTAATGATATAAAAAAGAAACAAACAAAAAAAACAAACAACAAATCACAGGCTATCCATATCGAAAAAACACCATCAGAATGCGAATTGGAACGCTTAGAGCGTGAAAATTGGAAACCAAAACGCATGCTGTTTGTAACAAAAGAAATGAAAGAACAAATCTTTGGTGAACAAGAATAGAAAGGAAACCCATCATGACCGAATTCGAAAGAATCAAAGCCATGGATAAAACAGAGTTGGCTATATATATCAATAAAATTCAGACACAAGCTATTGATGATTACGAAAACGGATTTTTTCCAAAAGGTATTGTTGACAACATAGCAATGCTTAATTCTGAAGTTAAGGAGGAAGCATCACGTTGAACGATTTATTCCGAGTATCGTATGAGTTCTATCTCAAAAAGTGTACAACCGATTATCTCACCGAAAGTGAGCTCGGTCATGAAATTGCACGTTTAATGAGACAAGGTGCTTGCGATGTAAGAGTCACAATCCTAGACTCTGAAAAATTAGATATTTCCGAAGAATTGAAGGAGAAATTAAAAAAAGAAAGGTTGGAAAGAAAACATGGCAGCTGATGAAAGAAATTACGATATTACAAATAAGATATTTTCCGTTTTAAACAACGTTAAAGGTTTTGAAGTCGCGCTAGGTAATCCGAAAAACGGTGTTATTATTGCTCGTTATGAAGGTACCAGCTTTTACATCAACATTGAACCTATTTTCAATAACAACGAAGAAGGTAAAGAAGCGGATACTAAACCATTTGATGAGATTGTAAAAAATCACAAATGGGTCTTCCGTTAAAATAAACACAAAGGAGATTATATTACTATGGCAGAACAGAAGAAAATCAAACCAATGACAATAGCAGAATGTCAGGTTGAAACAATCAAACATATCGACAGAGTAAGATATTACATCAGAATGTTCACTGATAAGCTCACAACCAGAGGTATCGAACACGACAGAACAAAACTCGAAGCTCCAGAAGTGGAAATCTTTGCAGAACAGACACCAAAGCTGGCAGAATTACACTTTGACAGCGACGAATACAAGGACTCATTGAAAGCTTTAGAAGTAGCTTTGCAGCATCACTATGCTCAGTACAGACATCATCCTGAGCATTTTGAAAATGGTGTCAACGATATGAACCTGATTGACCTTGTAGAATTTATCTGTGATATCAAGGCTGCATCAGAACGTCAGCATGATGGAAACCTGCTCAAGAGTATTGAAAACTGCGCAAATCGTTTCCACATTGACAATCAATTAAAACAGATTTTAATTAACACTGCAAAAATGATTGACGAACAGTGTTAAAACAACTACATCGGTAAGGAACTCATAAATGGTTTCTTACCGATATTTTTATCAGATAAGGAGCTTTAATATGGGTCTATTAAAAGATAGCATAACAAAAAATAAGTACCAATTTCTCACAAAATTAGGTTTCAAATTTGGTCCCAATAGTGGTGCTAGAGGTGAATATGGTTACACAAAAACATTTCATCACAACGGTAACGAAACCTTATGGGTAACAGTATCACCAATAAACAACAAAGTATATCTTTACAATGAATGGGATTGCGGTGGTATGTTATGGGACCGTGAAATTGACATTCCCGATAATATCATGGATAACGAAACAGAATTTGTTGAATGGTTAGATGAACAGATAGGAGATTAAAATTATGCCAGTGAAATTTGTAAAAAGATACAAACCTAAATGTGCATTTGCACATACACGTAAAACTGTAACAAAGCCTCAAAAGCTTTTAACGCACAGTGAACTCTTGGACTTAAAATTTGGTGCCAAAATCAAAGTAATCTGGCACAATTCCAAACACCATTCACCAAATGAAGAACATTATGGTATTATATTCGGAGACAAAATCGGCTACAAAGATGGTAAAACCGATGAAACAAGAACTATTGCTGAATGCGTCTTCAACGAATGGTGCAAGATATACTTAGTAAAATAATTTGGAGGTTAAAAACATGTACAATTCAATCAAAAATGACATAGAAATCAACAATGTACCTATGCTTGTAGGCAAGCCTGGTACTGGTGTTATAACAAAACTTGAAGAATTTATCAAAAATGAGCTGAACGCTCATTACTTCTGCTTTTCTTGTAGAATGTTAATCAGCGTAGATGATTTAACTATGGCAATCAACACGATATGCTATCATGCTAAAAATCATGCTGACGAAACAACCGTACTGGTTTTAGACGAAATCAACAATGTAAACGATGATATCATTAAAACTGTGTTATCCATTGCAACAACAAGAAAAATAAATGATACGACTTTACCTGACAACTTAAAAATTATCATGGCTTGTAACAGCTATTATTATGATGAAATTACAAACCTCATCAATGATAACATCGTCGTATACAAAATTGAAGAATAAAACACATTGACCAACTGATAAATCAGAAGTATAATGGTCAATAATTACACTTGAAAGGATAATTTGATTTATGAAAAAACTTAAAATTTTACTTCTCACAGTTATCATGTTGTGCTCTCTCACAGCTTGTACTGAACTTGAAACAACAACTGGTACAAACTCTGGTACCTCTAATTCTACTACAATCAACGATATGTTTCAGGATGTCATTGACTCAGCCATCGGGTCCATTGATACAAAATTCGACTTGTCTTCTATTCCTGATTACAGCGGCAAACCTGTTGTCATTGTAAATAACAATAAACCATTCTTCACCGAAAGTGAAATCACCACAGAATCGTTCGAAGAATACTCCGAACTGGATTACTTAGGTAGATGCGGTGTTGCTACTGCTTGTCTTTCCAAAGACACAATGCCTGCTGAAGGTGAAGAACGTGGTGAAATCGGTATGATTAAACCTGCAGGTTGGTACACAGTAAAATATCCAGAAGTCATTTCAGACCTTTACCTGTACAATCGTTGCCATCTCATCGGCTGGCAGTTATGTGCCGAAAACGACAATCGTCGTAATCTCACAACAGGTACTCGTTACCTAAATGTAGAAGGTATGCTTCCTTATGAAAACATGGTTGATGATTACATTGAAGAAACAGGTAACCATGTAATGTATCGTGTGACACCTGTATTCGTTGATATGGAACTTGTTTGCCGTGGAATCTTAATTGAGGCTCAGTCTGTTGAAGATGACGGCTGCGTATTCTGCATTTACTGCTACAATGTACAGCCTGGTATAGGAATTGATTATAGAACAGGTGAAAGCGTACAGCTTCCTATTGATAACTCAGACATTGATGAATCAACAGAACCAACAAAATATATCTTAAATAATGGTTCCAAAAAGGTTCACAGAGAAGATTGTAAGTACGCTGCAGAAATCAGTGAAAACAATTATGAAGCTTATTACGGCACATTAAAAGAAATTCTCGATGAAGGATTTAATGCCTGCGGAGCCTGCAAACCAGAGTAAAATAAAAGCCTATCGGGGATTTCTCCTCGGTAGGCTCTTTTTTTCATATTAAGCATAAGCTCCTATATAATTAGGACTATGTAAAGCCTTATAAGCAGCTTCTTTAGCTAATAAAGCCTCACCTTTAGCTTTAACTTCTTCTATAATATCACGATACTTTTCAACTTTATCATCCATTCTACGATTAACAGTAGTTTCTATTGATTTAACAGCTTTTCCTACGGATT
>JAZSES010000125.1:0-16198 GCA_045531805.1 Candidatus Limenecus sp.
CCGCTTGGCCTCCGACTTCAATTGTCGGAATGTCTTCTAATAGAAGCTCAATATGTGCAAGTTCTGCTCTTTTGTTGATATCTTGCATGTTCTTTTCGTAGTTCTTTTTCCTGATAACCAAATTTTTGTATCTTGCACAAATATTTGAATTTGTTTCTTCAATTCTATTGATGCTAGTTAAAATGTACGTAAACCTATTTTCTATTTCACAAGGTCTTTGTCCTAATTCTCTTGCACTATATTGAGAAATATTGTATTTCTCAAATATGCTAATAAATTCTTTAGATATATTGACTTTAGATAAATTAATTTGCTGTTGAGATGGCAAATATTTGGATATACTCGCAATTGCTGGGCAAAAAACCGTTGTTAAAAATGCTGCAATCCAAATGAAAGTAATGCCATTAAGAGGAAGTTCTTGATTAAAAACATTAATTTTAGATTTAAATTTGAAAAATCCTTTTACAACCCACAATGCAGAAAACAAGCCACAGAAAAATATATTAGAATATAGGTACGATACGATTACTAGTAGGATAACGAACGCATCGATATACCAAGGTAAAGATAACAAAATATTCTTGAAACTTTTACGACGATTAATCCTACTATCCTCCCGTTTTTCATAAGTGTACCATAAACACTTATGTTTTGGAAGGGGTATTCTTAAATAGCTTTGTTTTTAAGCTTAATAGTTTATTGATTATTTCAGTTTCACTAATGAAACTGAAATAAAGATGTCACAGTATCGTGACTATTTCAATTTTGAATACCAAGCACCACGACCTTTTGAGTGCATTGTCAGATAACCTTTTTCAACCAAGCCTGAAATAGCTTTTTTTAGAGTATTTCTATTTGCTTGAGTATATTCTAACAATTTTGCATTTGAACCACGTTCATTCTGCTCAAAGTACCCTAAAATAATTGATTCTAATTCTGTTAAATTCTGTTCTTTTATGCTGATATCATTTTCACCTAGCTTGTATTCTAAGCGGATTTTTTGTTTTTGTAATGATTTCAAGAAAAACATCAACCAAGACTCATAATCAGGATTTTGGGTGTTCAATGTTGTTTGTGTTTGCCTTAAAGCTCTGTAATATCCCTCTTTGTTATCTTCAACAACAGCTTCAAGAGAACTGTATTGCATATAGTTGTAACCAGCTTTAAGTAAAAGTAAGCAAGTAATTGCACGTGATAACCGACCATTACCATCTTCAAATGGGTGAATAGCCAAGAAGTTCACAATAAAGATCCCTATTACAATCAGAGGGTGAATAAATTTCTCATCAATATTTTTGCGTGTCCAAAATACAAGTTCTTCCATTTTTAATGGAGTTTCAAAAGGTGTTGCTGTTTCAAACACAATACCAAGTTCCTTACCATCTTGAGAATATGCTGCAACAGCATTTGATATGGTTTTGTAATTACCTTTATGTCGTTCATCTTTTGTTGAATATTGAAGAAGAATTTTGTGTAGTTGCTTGATGTAGTTTTCTGAAAATGGAATTACTTCCCAGTCTTCAAAAATTGTATCCATTAAACTTGCATAGCCAGCGACTTCTTGCTCATCACGAGTGGTAAAAGATTGTTTTTGAATATTTGATAACAGTTGTTCAACTTCCTTGTCGCTTAATTTGTTCCCTTCAATTCTGTTAGAAGAACCAACGCTTTCAATCGTTGCAACTTTTTTTAGGCTGCGTAATCGTTCTGGAGACAATTGGCCAAACAACTTCCAAGAACCTTTGAATTCGTCTAATTCAGAGATAATTGTAAGCATTTGATTTGTAATTTTAATTTCATTTTCTTTAATCATTTTATCCATTCTATATACAATATTACCCATTATTATCCAATAATATCCATTTTTACCTATTTTGTAAAGAGAATTGCAGTTTTTTTTAGAAAATATTTTTAAGTTAGCTTTGAAAAAGCTGTACCTTTGTGACATACGCAAAACACAGGCTAATAAACACCTTTCATGATTTGGAGTGTTAACTCGTATGTCAAGGTCCACCAATTTAAAACAAGAGCCGAAAGGCTCTTTTTTTATTTTTTGTTTTGTTGCTTATATCTTAAATAATCCTAACAATAGACGATACAATAACTACTCAAATCTATTATCATAAAAATACTTGTTTTAATTTTATAGAGAATGGTTATGGATAGTTTAGTATACGAAATTGATAAAGGTTTAGCTCGAGAATTTATTAAAGCTCAAGAACTTGAAAAGGGGATGGCGCATTATGATTTGTATACTAATTTTTTAAAAACACAAATTGAATCTGGTGAAAGAAAAGAGTTTTTTGAAGAAAAGCTTTTTGATTGTATAAAAGAGTATAATGACGTGCTTTTTACTGAGGCTAGAAATGCATTTAACGCTGAGAAATGGCTAAAAACAACACAGATTTGTCGTAAATTAATAGAAAATGATTTTAAGGAAGCTTCTGTTTACAAGTTTTTGTCCTTTTGCTACAAAAATTTGAATCAGAATGATATCAGGTTGGAGTTCATAAAAAAATATGTTGAATTAATGCCAGATGATAAGGAGAACAACAAACTTTTAGGTGAAGCTTATTTTGAATTTGATGCAAAAAAATATGCTAATAAAGCTTTAAAGTTGTTTGAAAAACACCTTGAATTAAATGATAAAGATGACTTTGTTTGGAATTTGCTTGGTCATATTTATGCTACTCATATTTATACAGATACAAAGCAAATTGAAAAACAACTTGAATGTTTTAAAAAAGCACATGAATTAGCTCCACAAAGTTCAGTTCCATTGAAGAACATGGCACAGACTTTTGTTAGAGCAAGAATGGAAAAGGAAGCTACGGAAATATATCAAAGATTGTTTTCTGAATTTCGTGATCATTTGTCTAATGATGATATTTTTGGTTATGCCGCTTTTTTGCTCCGATTTGGTCATTATAAAGAAGGTTTTAAACAATATGAGTGTAGGATTAATACTGATAAGAAATTACCAGAAGATAAAGGTGTTTTTTATCCCAAAATTGATAAGCCACGTTGGGATGGTAGGAAAAACATAAAAGATTCAACATTGCTTGTTCACTTCGAACAAGGTCTTGGCGACAATATTATGTTTATTCGTTTTGTGAAAAATATAAAAAAATATGTGAAAAATGTTATTGCGGTTGTTCCTGATTTGGTTTATCCTTTATTTTGGGAAAGTAAATTGCCATTTGATATTTATCCCGCAAGACATCCTTTAGAAAAATTGGATTTTGATTATCATATACCATTGCTTAGCTTGCCACTTGCTTTGGGGTTAACTCCAGATACTATTACTGATCGTGATGGCTATCTCACAGTTGAACCCGACAGAGTTGTTGCATATAAAAAAGCTTTTCTCAATGATGATGGGAAATTTAAGATAGGCATAAATTTTGAAGGTGGAGAGACTGGAAAGGCTCAGGCTAGAGATATAGATTGGGTGCATTTACGAGAATTTGCACAAATTGAAAATGTGCAACTATATTGTTTGAACAAAAATATCAATGAAAAATATTTGAAAGAATTGATACCTGAGCATGATATTGTTGCTTTAGGTGGTACATTTCAAAATTTTGCAGATACTGCTGCTGCTATGCTTAACATGGATTATATTGTATCGACAGATAGTGGTATATTGAACTTGGCTGGTGCATTGGGTCTTGATACGTTGGGACTTTTGAATTTTGATTATGAATATCGTTGGTATAAGGCAGAAACAGGAAGTATCGGTTGGTATTCAAAAGTTAAAACTATTGTAAATGATTTCCAAAATGTTTGGGAACCAACTATTGATAAAGCTGTAGAACATATTAAGTGTGTTATGTCTCAACGCTAGTTTTTTGCTTATTTTGTACTAAATCTATTAGGAATAGTCTATAGATTGTTTATGTAAATCTTTGCTATCTATGCAATATTTTGTTTGAGTAATAAGTGTATAAGTTACAAACTTAATAAATTTCTTAAGAAATGTTGCGTTAATGATATTTATGTGATATATTATATATATGTTGTTGTAGTATAAGTATTAATAGGTTTTTATATGCATTTGTATTCCGGAAAACAAATGTGCATAGCCCTTGTGCATGAATTTGCTCTTGATACTTCAATCGAAAGATTGGAGGTGTTGTCGTGAGCATAATCGTGGACGGATATTTTGCATCTAGAGGGTCTAACCTTGGTAGCTTAATTAACGGGTATATTAGTAGAAAACAACAAACCTTGCAAGATTTGTACGCACAACGTGATGCAATTGGTGAATTGTATAATAAGGTTGCATCAGGCTTATACGCATCAAACAACGAACTATATCAATTAAATTCATACTACAACACTCAAATACTAAATAAGACTTCAAATATCAGTAAGTTGATGTCTCAGATTAACATCACTAAAAATAAAATTGCTGGTTTGGACTCTTGTTTCAATTCATACAAAAATACTGCAACGTCATTGGATAGCTTTTTGGAAAGCTTAAGAGAAGCATCTAATACATCTTCTATAATTGACTTTACTAATACAAGTGAGTCTGTTATGGATGTTGAAATTAAAAATAGTACAAATGTTACTACACAACGTATAGAATACAATGTAAAACAAGTTGCCACAGCAACAAAGGCAACTAGTTCCGTATTGTATGGGGAGAATATAAGTAAAAGTACGCTGGTTACAGATTTATTAGCTGGTAGATATGATACTGCGAAACTTGTGGGTACTAGGTCTGATTTGTCTGAAACAATGACAATGGAGCAGCTTGGTATTACTGAAGGATATTGGGAAATTGGTAGTACATCATTGTACATTGCCAAAACTGATACATTGAAAGATATTGCAGATAGGTTGATTGCTGCTGGATATAATGCTGGTGTTCAGGATGGACATTTTTTCATTGATGATATGAATGTAAAATCAATGAATATTCATAATCAGCAGTCAACATTTGGCGAAGTTTTAGGACTGACTGTTTCAACAGGTAATTTCCAAATTAATGGCAAAGAAATTACTATCGATAATACTACAACAATTCAAAATCTTTTGGATACTATTAACAACGGTGACTATGGGGTTGGTGCAATTTTTGAAAATAATCAATTGACATTAATTGCAAATCAGACTGGTAATGTACTCATTGAAATTGATAAGGGTACTAGTAATTTTACTAATGTAGCTGGTTTTACTCTTGGTGGCAAGATGATTACTGACAATTTGACTTTGGGGTCAGATGGTTCACAGCATGTTATGACTGGAAGTATTGATATTTCTTCAATAACAGACAACATTACAGGTGGTGAATTTACTATAGTAAAGGAACACAATGGTACTGTGCTCAAGGATACAATAACATTTGCTCAAGGGGCAACAAATGAAGAAACTTTGAATAATGTTGTTGATGCTATTAATGCTTCATCACTAAATTTGACTGCTGCTATTGTTGATAATCGTTTTGTCGTTACTAATAATGAAAAAGGTTCTGATTATCAACTTACGTTTGAATCTGGTGAATCTAATTTTACTGAAAAAGTAGGACTTACAGATCCGATTATTTCTACTGGTAATCCTTCTTTTGATGAGAATACGAGCTATTTTACAACAATTTACGGTATAAATAATATTGCTGATCCTGCTACAACAACAATTACAGCTGGTTCTTTCAAAATTAATGGTACAACAATAAATTTGAGTGCTGGGTCAATAAACAGTGCTATTGCAACAATTAATGCACAAACTGCAACAACAGGAGTTTTGGCAGAGTACAAAAATGGTGTTGTTCTTTTAAGAAATGAATACACTGGTAATGAAAACATTTATATTGAAGGTGGTACAAGCAACTTTGGGGAAATTGCAGGTCTTACGACTGCAAGTATTACAACATCTACAGCAACAATTGGGCAAGTTGGTTCAAAAACAACTTTAACTGGCTCAGAATCTGTATCATCAACACTTGCTATTGAAGCATCAACAATAAAAATCAATGGTACAGATGTTTCGCTTTCTGCTGGTACATTGCAACAAGTTGTTGATGAGTTTAATGCCAATTATTCATCTACCCTTAACTTAACTTTTTCAATCAGTGCAAATGATAAGCTTGTAATTACTGAAACAAGAAATGGTGAATTGCCAATTAGTGTTTCAAATGTGTCTGGTAATTTAGCTCAATTGACTGGTATTGCAGGTTATCAGACTGTTAAGGGTGTAGAAGAAAAATATGGTAGTTCTAGAACTACTTTTACAACAACAAAAAATGTTAGTTATACAACACAAATTCTAGACAGTAAAATAAATATTAATGGTCATGAATTTATTGTTAGTGGAACTATTGCTGATGTAATTTCAACTGTTAACTCTCATTCAGGAACAACTGGGGTTGAGGCATATATTGACACAAACAATAAGTTTGTATTGAGGAATATTAATACTGGTTCAGAAGGTATATCATTTGCCGTGACAGACGGTGATTTGGGACGTGTTGTTGGCACTGGAACTTATACTACAGTAAGTGGTTCTGCTACACATTCAGATAAAGTGCTAGCGACCGTGACAGGTGCAAAAACTGGCTTGGATGAGTTCTCTCAAGTTTTAGCCGGGTCTAAAATTCAATTTGGTACAACTGTTATTGATTTAGGAGCCAGTGTTGGTGCTGCTTTATTGGCTATAAATACAAATAAAGATGTTACTGGTGTAGAAGCATTTTTGAATTCATCAGGACAGTTTGTATTGCAGGCAACTAATGATGAAATGGCAAGCATCGAGTTTTCTGTTATTGGTACAGGTGACTTTGGTCGTGTAACTGGCTTAGGTTCATATACAGTTGGTGCTAGTACGTCTAATGGGGAAATACAAGGGGCTTCTTATAGCAAATTAGTTGGTGTTAATAATGTAGCTTTAGACACTGAAATTACTGCATCTAGCATTACTCTATCTTATGTGAACGATTTGGGTGTAAATGTATCAAAAACGTTTGAATTGGCTGATGGTACATTGGAAAATGCAATGAAAGTTATTAACGATGCAAACTGGTATGTTAAAGCTGAAATTGTTGAGAATAAGCTCCAATTTGTTTCAAGAACTACTGGTCCTTTCCAAATTGGATTAACCGTAAATTCTGTAAATGGTGTTACTGGTGATTTTGGCCGCGTTGTTGGTATGGCTAACAATGTTACAGGCATTGGTAGTAGTTCTCATCTTGGTAAAAATCCTGCAACTTACGTTGGTGCTACTAGTGGTTTGAATGCTACTGATGAACTAATCGGTACAAACACTATTACACTATGGATGACAAGAACAAAGGCTAATACTGGTGTTGCTACAGAAGGTGGTTCTGGCGCTTTGGCATCAGTTTCCCAAACAGTTACATTTACAGACAAAGACGGCGATGGGAAAATTTCAATTCAAGATGCTATTGATAGTATCAACGACGTAAAAAGTACAACAAAAATAGAAGCCTCCTTGGTTAATGGTCAATTCGTATTAACTCAAATTGATGCAAATACTGCTGGTGAAGGCGATACGATTAATTTTACTCTTGCGGGTGATGGTGATTTTGCAAGAGTTGCAGGATATGGTACCTATACGACTATAGGAGAAACAAATACAGGAGTTGTGACTGGACAGTCTTTCACAACATTGGTAGGCTCAAGAGATATTACTGCGGATAACGAAGTTCTTTCTGGTAGTTTTGTATTTTCTATTAAAAAAGCAGGTGCAGATAATTCTGCTGCAATTGACGTGACAACTACCATTAATATTGCCGACGGAACAATGGCTGATGCTATAACATCGATAAATACACAATTAGCGGCGGCTGGTATTGGGGTGACTGCTTCTATTACAGATGGTAAGTTACAATTTAAATCAGATATTGCAGGTGACTATAATATAGCTGTAAATATGGATAATAGCGATTTTGGTCGGGTTGTCGGTATTGGTGCCCATACTACTATTGATGGTAATTATGTGACAGTTGGCAAAACAGCTGCAATTGTTACTGGTGGTGAGACTGGCTTAACAAGGGATTCTCAAATTGTTGGTAGTGTTAATTTAACATTGCAAGGTTTGATTACAAGAACAACTACAGGTGTTGATACAGAAGGTGGTACAAATAATACAGTTTCTTCTGTGAGAACAATAACTCTTTCTGGTACAATTGGCGATGCTATTGATGCAATTAATGCTCAAACTAGTGTAACTCAAATAAAAGCTTATTTGGATGCACAGGGTAGATTTGTTCTTGAGCAGACAAACCAAAATACTGAGAATGAATTTGATACGATATCATTCAGTGTATCAGGTACTGGTGATTTTGGGGTTGTTACAGGCTTAAGTACCTATATTTCATACGGTCAAGCGGATAATGGTACAACAAGTGGACAGGTAAACTCCTATATTGCTGGTGTTGTGGATAATTTAAAAGGTACTGAACAAATCACAGCAGGTGTTGCAACAATTACGTTAACTAATAATACATCTAGTTGGGATGCGCCAACAGTAACTTCATTTAATGTAAATATTAGTGGTACAGTAGAAAGTGCGGCTGCTCAAATTACTGCGCAAGCAGCAGCTTTAGGATATCAGTTAGAAGCATATATAAACGAGACAACCGGCAGATTTACAATAAAATCAACTTCAAATGGTGAAGACTCCATTGCTATTACAGTTGCAAATAGTGATTTGGGCCGTGTAACAGGTATTGCAAATTATTCTATGGATTATAGTACTGTTACGTCTGCTCAGTCTACCTATGAATTACATCCAATTTTTACTGGCGGTAATGCAGTTAATGAAGATATTAATGTTATAAGTGGTTCATTGAAAATTGGTGATTACACTATTTCAACTGTGAATAAAACAATGGCTCAAATTGTTAATGAAGTGAATAACCTTGGTATTGCTGGTGTAACAGCTGATTTGGATACGGGCTATTTCAGAATAAAAATGTTTGAATCTAGTGTTGATGATCCATATAATGTTGTTGCTACAGGCGATTTTGCTAGGTTAACAGGTTTGGGTGGATATTCTGTTGGCTCAGCAACTTATATAGATGGTTCGTATACAATATCAGATGGAACACCATCTTATCAAACAAAAAGTGTAATGGGGTTAACCTCAACTACTACATTTGTTGGTGGTAGTGTTACTATCGAGCACAGTGATGGAAATGGAGGAACATCTTCCTTTACAATAGATACGACTGGTAAAACAATAGAACAGGTTGTAAATGAAATTAATTCTGTAGGTCAATCTGGATCAAGTGTAAATAGCACAGATGGTTACAGTTTGAATTATGTGTATGCTTCTTATGAAAATGAACAAATTGTAATTAAAACTAATGAATTTGAACACAAGGTTACCGCAACAGGTGATTTTTCTAGGATAACAGGTTTTTCTGAATACAAATCTGATTTTGCGACTGTTACGAATCCAACTAGTACTGTTGAGACAGGTACATTACAGTATACAAGTAAAAATAATTCAGTTTTATCATCAACAACAACTTTTACCGATGGTGTTTTGCAAATTACATTTGAAAATGGAACAAATGGAACAAAAACTATAAGCACTAATGCTGCTGGCAAATCTGTTGCTCAGGTTGTTTCTGCATTGCAAACACAAGCTGACAATTATTATGCTGCATATTCAAAAGATGGCTATATAACTAGCCGTCCAATAATTTCTTTTGATGAAACAACAGGAAAAATTTCAATTCAAACATATGGAGAAAGTCATGATGTAACTGCTACTGGCAATGTTGCAACATTAACTGGCTTTGATGGTTCTTATGAATTTTCTATTGCACCAATGAAAGATATTGTTACTTATAATAAAGATGGTGTTTTAGTTGGTGGTACAAATGTTTCTGACTCTAACGGTGCTGCATTAGCAGGTCAAGCAGGTACTATTGATTTTTATAATGGTTCAACAAAGATAGGTTCTATTACTGTTTCTGAAACAGATAATTTGAACCAAGTTTTGGCAAAAATTAATGCTATGACTGTCGATTATGAAGGTCCAGCAGATACAACTAATTTGAATTGGGATAATTCAATTAGTGCAAGTATTGTTGGTGACAAAATTCAATTGTCATTTGGCGCAGGCATGCAGGATTTTAAAGTCTCTGGAACTAGTTCATTTGTTTATTATTATGGTTTAGGCTCTACTGAAACAGTATTGTCTGAACGTGCAACAACTTACAATGTTGCAAATGAGAAAGATGTTTATATCTATTCAAATGGTAGTATTACTGGTTCTGTTGATGTGAAAGATATGTTAACAACAGGTTCCCTTACTGTTGGTAATACAAATATTGGTCCATTTAGTGGTCAACAAAATGGTGTTTTAACTTTTGTTTCTCAAATTGATGGTAATTCTTATGCGGTTGGTAATGTTGAAGTATTGGCGACAGATTCATTAGATGATGTAATGAACAAAATTAACAACATGGTTGCTGTTAATGCAATTACTCCTGATGGTGTTGAGATAAACAAAATTAATGGTTTTAAAGCTTCGTTTACAGCTGATGGTAAAATTCAAATTACTTATGGTGGTCAACAAGGTGCTGTTAGAATACAAGATACTAGTGGTTTTGCTCAATATTATGGATTGACTGATTCATCACAAACTTGGGCTCCTAATTTTACAAATACTCAATTAGAAAGACCATATCCTGACGAGGTTGGCCAAAGTGTTGTGACTGGTTCTTCTTTAGGCTACACAGAAAATAGCGTTCTTGGTGGCTTACAAGCCGGTGTGTTCAGTGTTTCTATAAATGGAAAAACTGTTAATGTTAATTACACAAATACAGAATCAATTGCTGTTATAATGAGTCGTTTGGTTGATATTGCAAATCAAACAGATGGTAGTGGTTTATTTGACTATAATGGTGATTTGGATTATAACATTTTGCCTATAGAAAATGACAGACTTGCTTATACAATTAATGGTAATGGACAACTTGTAATTACAGCTGGTGTTGAAGTTAGAACTTTAGATAAACTTGTGATTAAAGATATTTCTGGTAACTTTGCAAGAATTACTGGTATTGCTACAACTCCAGAAGGATACACCGGCCCTACAGGTGCTGTTGTGCCGTCAGCTACTCCTGGTATTGTCGTTGATGGTACTGATTATATAGTTACAACATATGCGGGAACTGGTTCTCATGGTACGTTCTCATATGTTGGTGCATCTATTAATGATCTTACTGGAAATTCTGTATTAACAGGTATAGAAAATGGTGGGTTTTACTTTAAAACTACAGACGGAGATAAATGGATTTCTGTAAATCAAGGTGAATCTGTAAATGATATTCTTGCAAAAATTAATGCTTTAAATCCAAGTATTAGCGCAACATTTGATGAGGCAAATCATAGAATTAAAATTACTGCAACTGACAATGCAATGCAAGAAATGATAATCACAGGCGATACTTCTGGTTTTGTACAACGTGTTGGGTTGAGTAAAACTGATTACACTCATAATTCAAATTATACAAATGTACAAGAAACATACGGCTTTACAAAAATATATGGCTCTGTTGATAACTTGCACGATACTCATATATTGGGTAATATCCAAGGCGGTGTAACAGGTGCGACAGAAACTGTTGTGTTACAGAGTGGTTCAGGTTCTGTAAATATTACAATTAGTGATGATGAAAGCTTAAATTCTATTATTCAAAAAATTAAGAATACAGGAAAATATGATGCTGGTATTGATGGTGGTAAGTTCTGGATACAATCACTTGCTGATTCATCTGAAAAAGTTGTTATTTCTGACTCTAATTTTGCACGAATTGTTGGTTTGAATGGAGACTATGAAACATTAGGCAATGGTAATTTGACCGTTGGTACCCTTGGTACAATGTCTTATACTGGTGCTGCGATTGCTGGTTTACAGGGTTCTACAAATCTAACTATAGATTCTTCATTGACAGGTGTTGGCGATGGTTCAATTAGGGTTACGTTGTCTGATAAAACATCAAACACTATAAATGTTGCGACAAAAACATTTGATGTTGCTATTAGTGCAGATATGTCTGTTGATGATATTATGACTGCAATTAAAACTGCTTCAGTTAATGCTGGTGTTACTGGTCTAGATATATATTTTGATGACTCTACTCATCAAGTTAAACTATCTATTTCAGCGAACCAAGCAGAACAAATTACGTTTACAGGGCTGGATTCTAAAGGCACTGAGTTAGTCAATCGTTTAGGATTGGCAACAGCTAATGCTACGACAACAAAAACAGGCGTGAATACCAAAGAATCTGATGGTGTTTCTAGAATTACTGGTTCAATAGCAAATTTACATGGTTCACATATACTTGCAAATTTGTCTTCTGAGACATTTACAATTAGTGGTCCAAATGGCTCAGTTAATATTGCAATAACAGCAGGTCAATCTTTAAGTGAAATTATTTCTAGTATTAATACTCAGGCTGGTGGTAAATATATTGCCAATATTAATAGTGAAGGTCGATTTATAATTGAGTCTACAAATCATTCATCATCAGCAATTTCTATTACATCAACAGATTTTACTCGCCGAGTAGGCTTGGTTGCATCAAATACTACGGAAGGTGCATATTCTCAAACCGTAAGTGGTTCTCATGGTAATTTTATTTTCTATGGCGCAGGCGGTACTGGTGGTACTGGTATTGATGGTATGAAAGGTACGACAGTGTTTACTGGTCTTTCAAGTGGTTCGTTTAAGTTTACTTTGGGCGAAACTAGCATCAATACGCCTGATGGCAAAATGGTGTATCATGCAGAAACTACATATACTGTCAATGTTTCTTCTACAGATACTGTACAAGCTATTTTGAATAAAATGAAAAATGCGGTGGTTGCAGGTGGTGGTGTGTCTGCATCTGATATGGAATTTACTGTTGCTGTTGATAATACAACAAATAAAGGTCGTATTTATATTAAAATGTCTGGCAAAGATGCTTCACAGATTACCTTCAGTAATGATACATCTGGTTTTGTGACAATGGCTGGTTTGTCAAACGTTGGTTCTACAACTGCTCCAAATTATACAGCTGTTGACCGTTCATATGGTAAAGCTGTAATGACTGGGTCTATGACAAATCTAAAAGCAGAACATGTATTTGGAAATATGCAAGCTGGTACGATGGTAGTAAGTGCAGGAGCTTCTATTTCTGCGACAATTAATATCACTGCTGCTGATTCAATTCAAGATATAGCAGACAAATTGAATGCAACTGGTAAATTTCAGGCTGGTCTTACTGAGAATGGTAGCTTCTATATTAAGTCAGTAAATGAAGCCTCTGCGGATATTACTGTTTCAGGTACTTCTGATTTTTATAAACTTGTTGGTATAAATGCAGGTAGTTGGTCTGCAACTGCGACTCATACCGCAGGTTCTTATGGCTTGTCTAAAATAACAGGTTCTTCATCTGGTCTGACATTAAACCAAAAATTTAACAATATGACTAGTGGTACATTTGAGATATCAGCTGCTGGTCTTAGAACATTAAGTGTCAATGTGACAGCTGGTTCTACTACTATTGCTAATGTAATAGATTATATTAATAACACGGCAACTAGTGATTATCGTGCAGAATTAAATGCAAATGGCCAAGTTGTTATCCACACGAAAGTTGAAAATGGTGCTACGGTTGTTGTGAAAGATGGTACATCTAATTATGCACAAGTTTTGGGCTTTACTTCTGGAACTATAGGTAATGCATCTGTTTCTAATATTGGTAAATCTGATAGATATTCTACTTTAACTGGTGCGACAACTGGCTTAGATAGTAATATGAAATTCTCAGCTGGCGACTTTATTATTACTGTAGAAAATCCAGATGGAACAACTGTTGAAAAAACATTTACATTAACTGGAACAGAAACATTGGCCACCATTGCGGCAACTATTTCTAACTCAACATTAGGTCTTAATGCTGTAGTTGATGCAACTACAGGGCAACTAGTTCTTACTGCCAAAAATTCAGGTGCTTATTCTATATATGCAACTGATGGTACTGCTAACTTTGCGGAGATTACAGGTTTAACAAGAAATAATTCTCAAATTCAGCCAGCACAAAGAGGAACGCTAGCCACATTAACATCTGGTAAGACGGCTGATAGTGCTGAATTGTTAGGGTTTACAGAAGGTACATTCTTTGTTTCGTTGACTGATAAAGCAGGTAACATTACCGCAACTCAAAAAATTACTATCAACTCAGGAAATACTGTTTCTGATATATGCGATAAAATTACAAATTCTGGTATTGGTATAAAAGCTGAAATAGATGCAACTACTGGTTGTATTGTTCTTACTCGCACTTCATCAACTACAGATGGTGGTTTGCGTATAGACAAAGGAACTTCTGATTTTACAAATAAAGTTGGTTTTACTTCTGGAGGAACACAGTCTTCAGCTGCTATATCAACAGCAGGTACCGATGCGAGCAATACAGTGTATGTGGGTGCTACTTTGATAACATCTGATATATCTACGAAGTTGGGTGTTTTGGGAATAACAGATGGAACAATAAAAATTAATAACAGAGTAATAAATATTACAACAGATGATACTATAGAAACATTATTAAATAAGATAAATAACTCATTTACAGCTGCTGATGATTTTGGAGTAACTGCAGAATTTATAGATAGCAAAATTGTACTGACTTCAAATATAAAAGCCGATAATGCTCGAATTACATTGGAGGCAGGCTCTTCCAATGCTCTTGAAGTTTTAGGTTTTACAAATGGTATGACATTGAATGCTTCTATAGAAGAAGTTGGTTTAAATGCTATCTATACAATAAATGGAACTGAATATGAAACCTTAACTAATATTATTGCATTGGACGGAAATGGAAATATTGTTGCTGCTGATTCTATTGATGAAGCAATTAGATTGACAATAAAAGAAGTTGGTTCAGGTTACATTGATTTTGGTAAAAAATCTGTTGAAGATGCATATTTAAAACTAGTTCAATTTGCAAGTAAATTTAATATCGCAATGGCGACATCTCAAAATTCAGCATTAACTGATTCGTATGGATTTAAAGCTTTGTTGGCAACTGTTCAAGCTGCGATAACAAATGATGTTGGCGATATTACAAATGTTGAAAAAGAACTTGCTGATATAGGTATAACTTTATATACGTCTTATGGGCTTAATGGTACTGTTAAAATGACAATGGCAATTAGTCGTGAAAAATTTATAGACGCAATGATGCAAAATACAACAAGAGTTACTGATGTTCTTATTGGTAATGATGCTCAACCGATAGACGGCGCAACAGCAGGTTCCTTTATTAGATTAAAAGAAACTTTAGATACTGAAGTCGACCCAATATCAGGATATTTTAAAGCTAATAATAGATTGTTAAGTGCACAACAAAAAGCTTTGGAAAAAGAGCTTGTGTTAGAAAAAGGTGACTTGGCAAAATTAGAAGCTGAACTATCAATAAGCCAAAATGACCTAGAAGAAATGAAAAATAAAGAAGAGTTAGAAAACTTATTGCAAAGTATAGCGGAACAGATGGGTACTATTAATGAACTTATTGATAAGCTTAATAAGCAATATGCAAGATCATTGGCTGTATTAACAGTAAATAAAAATAATCCTTCATTTAACTAATATATAGCTGAGTAGACGGATACTTTTTAGTATGTTAGATTTGTAATATGAATACAGAATATATTGAAAAATTAAATTCGATTTATGGCGAAATATATGAAATATCAATAATGGTTGGCCAGCTGATTGATAGAAAGCAATACAGTGGTATTGACCACTTTTTAGATATAAAAGAAAAATTATTTGAGGATGCTGAAGAGTTGCTAAAAAAAATTGGTGAGTCTCCTGAATTAGCTCAGTTTTCTGATATTTGTGAAAAAATAAAAGAACAAGAGTCTATGAATATAAATATGCTTATGCAGTGTAGAGATTATCTGAAAGAGCAAATTTCACAAAATAATAAAAAGGCAAAATTGGTTAGCGCATATAGCAATATTGAAACAAAACAAGGGAATTTGTTAGATTTTAGACAATAATACGATTGTTACTAATTTCTACGTGTTGAACGGATGTTATTTCCCTTATCGAAATCAAATATCAATCATCAGTAATTAATAGACAGGATTAAGAGAAAGACGAACGACAGATTGGTTGTAGTTTTTCTTCATTTTTTCAATCATCTTGTTAACGG
>JAZSES010000398.1:0-3969 GCA_045531805.1 Candidatus Limenecus sp.
GTATCTTTCCCAATGGGAATTTATACCTCTGTTAATGGTTCTATTGCATCTATCGAACAAGTCTTTAACGGATTTGGTTATATTGGCAATACAATTTTTTGCGATAAGGGTGTTAAAGGGTTAAGACCTAATGGCAGAAACGAAGATGGTAGCTTGAAAAATATTGAGTTTGTTACTTCTAAAGTTCTTGTGCAGACAAGAAATCTTGGCGGAAGTGGTAAATTAGTTTTAAATGCAACTGCTTTTTCTAATTATGCAGTTTCAAATTACAATTCAGATTTGAATTTGAATATTAGTTCAACTAATACCACTGTTCCTTATGCAAGTGTTGGCTATTGGTCAGCTGATAGTATAGGAAGAATTACTTCATTTAAACCTAAACTCCCAGTGCATTTAGTTGATTGGAATGACTTAGACAATTACATTAAAGGTATACCTGTCGGTACTGTATTCTCTCACACTTGCTCCGCAAGCTTTGTACCGGAAAACTCATTACCTTGTAATGGTTCTGAATACACACAAGCTCAATTCCCTAGCTTGTATAACGATTGGTTGGTAGGTGGCAAGCTTAAAACTTGTACTTATACAGAATACTCAAATATGTTGACTACTTACGGTCAGTGTCCTATGTGGGCTTTGGATACAACCAATAAGAAATTTAGGGTTCCGACAATTAAAGACGGTGCAGTAATTCAGCAAGCTATGAGCAATAATGAGCTTGGTAAAGCTTATAATGCAGGATTGCCGAATATTACTGGTGAGTTTTGGATGGATGGTACGGATAATGGTTATGATGCTAGTGGTTGTGTAACTGTTGAGACTAGACACGACAACCACCAAGGTCACTCGGGTAGCGGTGATAGCCCACTCTTTACAATAGATGCTTCTCTCTCCAACCCAATCTATGGCAACTCTGACACAGTTCAAATGAACGCAGTAGCTCTAAGATACTTCGTAGTTGTTGCAACAGGAACAATTAATCAATCTGCTATGAATTGGAGTCAATGGGCTAGTTCATTAAATGGAAAACTAAACGCTGACCACAGTAATGACACTAAACCTTATATAACTGAAACTTATGTCAATGGTACATCTTGGCGTATAGTTTACTCCAATAAGTGGTGCGAACAAGGTGGAAGAACGTCAACAGGCGGTTCTGCTACTGTTACATTATTAACACCTTATAAAGATACGAATTATACATTGACATTAGGACATATAAGTACTTCTACCGGAAGTGGGGCAACAGATGCAGCGCCATTAATCAGAGGTAATATTTCAAATACAGGATTTACTATTTACCAATATTCATCTAATGCTCTTACTTGTTGGCGTACTGCGGGTTATATAGCATAGGAGGTTAAAATGAGTTACAAATTAGAATACCCATACACAGAACAAGAAAAACTTGATTTCATCGTTCAATATAACCATCAGCAAGGTTTGAGAATTGAAACAGTTGATAACATTATTGAAGAAGAACGCGCACAAGAATTCACAGAAGAACGTGAAGTCTTGGATGAAGAAGGCAATGTTATTGGAATAGAGACCGCTGTTGTCGATACAGAAACTTATTACGAAGCTGTAAACTACCCAACTCACTACGCACTTGAAGCTAACGAGATTATGGGGGTAAATGAAGAAGGTCTTTCGCTTCCGATTATCAATCCAAATTATGAGGTAGAACAAGAGCAAAAAGAACGTGAAAGAATTGCAAAACTTTACCTAACAGGTGCAGACGTAGAACGTGGTATCTATAAAGCTAAAGGAATGGATTTTGATGATATCCTTGCTTTTGTTATGGCTAATCCACCACAAGGTTTAGACATCAAAGCACTAAAGATTGAACTTAAAGCTAATCATTTCTATCGTGGTAATCCTTATGTTAATGCAGTAGGGACTTTACTAGGGTTTACTTCTGAACAGTTAGATAAATTCTTTGAAACTAATGATTATACGTATTTAATTTCTGAACCTGTTGTAGATAATTCTGAACCAGTTGACGAGGAAAACTCGGTAGTTACTGAAATAGAACCTAACGAGGTGTAAATAATGAGAGTTACTCCTGTAATTATTCCACCAGCAACAGTAGATTATCCGCCTAATCCTAATTTTGGGTATAGCCACAAGCTAAAAACAGACTTCAAAAAAGGTTTGTTGCCTACTGTAAAGTTTGATGTGGCTGGGATTGAGTTAAATAACAAAAATGTTACTCTTGACCACGTTGTGCCAAAGTCTTTAGGTGGTGAAAGCAATTTATTTAACTATATGTTATCTAGCGATTGGTTTAATGCTTTCAGAGGGGTAGTTCCATTAGCTAAACTTATAACTAAAGAAATGTTTGATAAGTGGGCTAAGCAGTACGAAGACATAATGGTTTGTGGTGTTAAAGGTGTAGAGTATACAAAAGAAATAGCTAAGAAAATATGGGGGAATAATGTTTAAAGAACTAAGAACTAAAATCAGAATATTTAAAAAAGTGTTAGAGCTTAAAAAAGAGTTTAAGAGAATTAAAAAAGAAAACACAAAGACTTTTGACGAAGTTAAGCACTTTTTGGAAACAGCTAAATTACTTTATCCAAAGTTAGGAGGATTGCTTGAAGATATTATTGGAGTTGTTAAAAGCGATAGTAACAAAAAAGTTTAAGATTACTTGGAGATTTTAATACTCGCTACTGGTTTACTGGTAGTTTAAATAGTGGGGGAGAAGCCTCTCAAAGAAGCTCAAATGCTCCCTCCTGTTTACGAAAAAGGAGGTTCAATATGTGCATACATATTTATAACAATTTTATAAAAAGATTGCCTAGATGCTATTACCGAAAAAAAGAATACTTGGTATGGCAAGATGATGATAAATGCAGAGTTGCTTTTTCTACAATGCCGATTGTATCAAATAAGCAAATAAATGTTTGCGCAATGAACCCTGAAGAAGTTAAGGATGCGAAAGAAAAACCGCTTTTCTTAACAAATACTATTGAAGTTCTTTTGATAGATAAGAAAAAGAGTAAAACTTATACATTCACAATAAATGCAGGTTTTGATTATGATGGCGCAAGTATTAATAGATTATTCTGGCGCATTATAGGAAGTAAAGAAAATATTGAGTTTAAAATAGCAGCTCTTATACACGATATTTTATGTATACATCGTGAATACGTAGAGAATGACAGATATTTTTCTACAATCGTGTTAGAGCGTTGCTTGTATGTTGGTGGTACAGGCGATGTCAGAAGGTGGTTAATGAAACATAGCGTTGACAACTTCCAGAAGTTTCAAGGTTGGGGGAAATGATGAATAATTTTTTAACAAAAGAAAATATAGTTATTGCAGTAGCAATTTTTGTGATGATTGTACAATCAAATTATTTTGCTACAAAACTAGATTTAGCACAGCTAAAAAACGAAATGTTACAAATGAAAATTGAGCTTAAAAAATACGCTGATGAAGGCGATAGAGAACTTTTACATAATTTAGATACAAAATATCAGTTAATTTTAAACGAATTACACAAAATGAATAAGTAGGTGAGTTATGATTGAACTAAACTTCACAATGAGCGAACTTTTACATAGCGATATTGCAGAAAAATACAACATTTCTAACATTCCTGACAAAAAAAGCTTAGACAATATGCTAATTCTTATTATAGAGTGCCTTCAACCTATTAGAAATTATATTGATAAGCCTATGGACATATCTAGTGGTTATCGCTCACCACGTCTAAATGGTCATCCTCTTATAAATGGTGCTTCTAATAGTCAACATTGCACAGGTCAAGCCGTAGATTTCACAATTTCAGGAATGACACCAAAGCAGATTATAGAAAAGATAAAAGCAAGCGGTGTGGATTTTGACCAGTTGATAAATGAATATAATGCCTGGGTTCATATTAGCTATAATAAAGGAAAGAACAAAAAACAAGTTTTAGAAATAAGTTGATTTGTAATAGTTGGATTTTCAGCCCTGTAT
>JAZSES010000181.1:0-2584 GCA_045531805.1 Candidatus Limenecus sp.
CATTTTGGAATGTTTTTGGTTTGAGTATGTACTGAATGTTAATATTATTTTCTTTGGTGTTTAATTGCAATTCTTTATCTGTAATTGTCACATCAAACCATAAGGCGTTAGATGCATCATCTCCTGCTTTTACTGCAGTTGTAGGTATTAGAGCCATATATGCAACACTGATGATTCTCATGCGAGGGTCACGTTTTGGTTGGCTCATAGTGTATAACTGTTCAAGATATACATTTGTTAAACCTGTTTCTTCTTTTAACTCTCGGCAGGCAGCTGTGTGACATGATTCGTCGATGTTTACGAATCCGCCAGGTAGAGCCCAACAATTGATGTAAGGATGGTCATTTCTCTGAATAAGGAGAACTTTTAAACTGTCAAGTTTTTTGTCCATGCTGAGTACCATCATATCTGATGTGACACTGGGTCTATCATAATTACCTGGATTGTATTCAGCTAAAAATTCTTCTTCTGTAAGACCATTTTTGTTACGTGGTAGTTCTTTATTCATGATTAACCTCCAAACTATTAGTAGTAAAGTAGTTCTTTGCTACTTTTTGTTGTTAGTAGTATAATGCTACTTTTGCTATTTGTCAATAGTTTTTGTGCATAATTTTAATGTTTTGTTATATTCTACTCTTTGATAACACTAACTCTGTATGTTTCATTATTTACATCTTTTAATATGAAACTATGTCCATCTCCTGACCATGCTACAAATGTTGTATCGTGGTGGAAGTTTTCTTCGTTTTTGATTGGTTTTTGTTCATCTCCATACATAAACCATTTGATGTCTTCTATTATTTGACTGCTATTGTCGGTTTTAGCCATGGTTACCTCCTATTAAGCTGAATACATTTTAATTGTCATCATCATGAGCGTATTATCAGGTTCTAACCATGCTATTGCAAAATAGGCTTCAATAGACTGACCATCACATGTGGATGATAAACCTGCAAGGTTGAAGACGTATCTGTCATGCCGCTGTTTTTCAAGAATGGTTGTGATTTCATTGACGAACGGTTGTAATGATGTATCTTTTAAGTCTGATAATTCATCATAATCTTTCATTCCGAGCATAAAACAACCAGGGTCAAATAATGAATCATATTGTTCTACAACTTTGTATAAAGCATTATGAACTTGAGCTTTTGTCATCATGGTGTGCCACCTCCTGCGGATTCCGTTATATTCATATCGGTGATAAGTTGCGTTAGGTATTGTTCAACTACAATAAGGTCTGGTAATTCGTGTATAGCATGATTGTACCAGTATCTATCGTCATCATCTTTTGTATGACGATGATTAAAGTAGTTGAACTTTATGAGTTTTTCTGTTAATCTGGATATTGATTTACGATTGATATGATAAAGTTTTCTGACCATTTTTTCACTTAATGTGATATCCCAGTGATTGATTTTATAGTCAGCTAAGCAATCATTCATTTTATCAAGAGTTTCGAAGAAATGCTTTCTGTCTTCTGGGTCTGTCATTATGTGCTGATTTGTGTAAATGTTATCTTTGTATAAAATAAGTTCATACTGAGGTTTTAACATTTTGATATAATCAGCAGGTATAACCTTTAACCATAATTTGAACATTACAACTTCGCTTTTATCGTAATTTTCATTATAGATGATTCTTACGTATATATGGTTACCTCCGCTGATAAATCCAATCTTTTTTCTTTTCTTACCATAATATGAGTCAAATATATTGAGAGCTTGGTGTAAATTCATGTGTAGATAGCCTCCTTGATATGTTAATTGTTGTCTTTACTGTGCTTTTTTGCGTATTGATACCTGCTCAAGGCAGGTCTATCACCATCATTTCTAAGACATTTTTCGAATGTTGGATAATAGAACCAAGCCTTGATGAATTTGATTAGCTGTCTCATTTGTTTACCTCATGTTAAATTGTTTCTTGTTTAAGAAGCAATAAATGATGAGCAAACATTGTGTCAAAACATGTTGTTGCTGCTTCTACGATTTCATCATTGTAACCCATGTTTCTTAATGTGTTAGCAAATGTTGCATCTTTACATTCTGTTGTCGAATCATCAATGATAGTATGTGTTCGTGTTAAAACCTGAGGTCCTAACACATCATCATTGAATGTGAGGGTTTCAACGCAACCGTTTTCTGTAGTTTCGATACTATATTTGAAGTCCATAGTTGTTATCCTTTCTTTTTACATGATTTCAGGCAGAGGTCGTGTGATGTAAGGAATGTTTTCAAACTCTGTTAAATTGTTTGTCATCATTAAAGCACCATGACCTTTCATGTTGATAGCATAATAAGACCCTGTAAGGTCATTGTTGTAATGTTCTTTGATAGTGTCAATGACTTCATTAAATTCTTCGATTGCACCACATGGAATAGCTTTTGTTGTGAATGGAGCACCATCAATGTAGCAGTGAGAATGCAACATGTAGTTAATGTTTGGTAATGCATTGTATAATCTTACCTGTACAGGTGTATCAACAGATGGTTTTTCGTCACCGCAATAATAGAGTTTATCGTCTTCCAGATAAACGGGTACGAAATTGTCAAGTTCAATGAACTGTTTGTCAACGTTTCTCTTAGAA
>JAZSES010000271.1:0-5409 GCA_045531805.1 Candidatus Limenecus sp.
AATAAGCAACCAGTTACAAAAACAACGCTTACTCCTGTAAACAAGACAAAAACGACTTCAAACGTAAATCAAAAAAATAATACAACTCAGACTCCACAAAAAGTAAAACTAACTACTCAGAAAACTTATAGCTCAAACTCAAATAATAGTTATTACACAAATAATTCAAAGACTTTTGTTGTGCCAAAGGGTAAGAAATTTAAAGTTGTTTTGGCAAATAATATTTCTAGCAATACTCCTATTGGAACAAGAGTAACTTTTAAAAGTTTGTATCCAGAAACTTCTAGATACATTACAATTCCGGCTTGCACTACTTTTTACGGAAAAGTTACAGATTCACATCCTCCACAATACACTGGTAATGGTGGGTTGATTGTTATAAAAGTTACTCAAATGGTTTATAAAGGTAGAAGTTATCCAATAGAAGCAACAGTGAGTGTTGCTGATGGGCAAAGGATATTTTTTAATAACATAAAGGGTGAACGAACTTATTTGAAAAGTATTCCAAAGGCAATAAAGCCTGGTGCTAATTATTTTTCAAAAATGTGGAAAGTTACCAAAAGGCTTGCTAGAAACGAAAGCGGCGTAGAGATTATTCTTACACCGTTCTCGTTTACTGCTGGAGCAGTTGTTTATGTTGCTAATTTTATTGCATCACCAGTTTTGGCAATATTCTACAAAGGTAATTCTATTACAATTCCAGCAAATTCCAAATTTACAATTAAATTAAGAGAAGACGCTATTTTATACTAATTAATTACGCAACTGTTCAGGTATTCAATTGTTTCTATTTTGTGGTCATATAGGTATTTTAAAAAGTCTAGATGTGCACGACTAATGGATGAAACAACCAAATTTATTTCAAATCCATCAGAGCAAAATGGTTCGTAATCGTAAATTACATAGCTATTGTATTTGCTTTTCCATTCTTTTCTGTCGACTTTACAGTTATTTTCTATAGCAACATCTTCAAGCCAAGGTAGCAATTCTTTGTTTATATTGTTAAATTCTATTTGGTGTCTTTGGTTTACACCATCTGTATATCTTTCAGTAAGCATTAAAAAATTCCTCTCCATAAGATATCCATTGTTAGTTTAAATTTCTTTATCAAAATCTAAAATAGACCAATGTATAATTATTAGTAGTAGTTAAGTATTATCTTTTTTTATGAAAAACAATAAATTTTTATAAACTTTATGTTATATTTTGTTCGTGCGCACAACCTTACGGAGATTTGCTGATGTCAACTTTAAACAATTCTGTCGGTATAGTTAAAACGAAGTTTTTTAGAATTGAAGACAAGATAGTTTTGGAGTCTGGGGTTGAGTTTGGCCCAATCGATGTTGCATATGAAACATATGGCGAACTAAACGAAAATGGTGATAATGCAATATTGTTGTTACACGCACTTACTGGTGACGCACACGCTGCTGGTTTTCATAATGAAGCGGATAAGAAGGCTGGCTGGTGGGATGATATGGTTGGGCCAGACAAAGCATTTGATACAAACAAATATTTTATTATTGCATCAAATATGCTCGGTGGATGCAGTGGAACAACAGGACCTTGTTCAATAAATCCAAAAACTCAAAAACCTTATGGTTTGAGCTTTCCTGTTATTACAATAGAAGATGCGGTTAAAGTTCAAAAACGACTAGTTGATTTTCTTGGCGTAAAAAAGTTGATAGTTGCTGGTGGCTCTATGGGTGGTATGCAGGCTTTGGAATGGTCAACTTCTTATAGTGAGATGGTGGATTCTGTAATTATTATTGCATCTACAAGTCGTCTTACTGCACAAGGAATTGCTTTTAATGCAGTGGGCCGGAATGCTATTTTGTCTGATGAGAATTTTAATAATGGCGACTATTATGACAAAGAGAAACAACCTGAAAAAGGTTTGGCGATAGCAAGAATGGTCGGACATATTACTTACCTTTGCGAAGAGTCTATGCACAATAAGTTTGGTAGGCGTTTACAAGACAAAGACAAGCCTAATTTCGATTTTAATATTGATTTTCAAGTAGAAAGTTATTTGCAACACCAAGGGCAAACCTTTGTTGATAGATTTGATGCGAATAGTTATTTGTATATTACAAAGGCTGTTGATTATTTTGATTTGGCTAGTAAGTATGGAAGTTTGAAATCTGCTTTTGAACGGACAAATGCAAGGTTTTTGGTTATGTCATTTACATCGGATTGGTTGTTTCCTACTTCTCAGTCAAAAGAAATTGTGCAGGCTTTGGTTCAGGCAGGCAAGGATGTTTCGTTCTGTGAGATTGAGTCACCTTGTGGACATGATGCATTTTTGTTAGAATTTGAAACTCAGACAAAAATTGTAAAAAGTTTTTTATCAAAAAATGGGAATAGCAACTATGCAAAATAAAAAAGAGTCTTTGCGTTTAAATTATTCAGTTATATCTGGAATTATTGAGAAAAATTCAAAAGTTTTGGATTTGGGTTGTGGTGATGGTGCGTTGTTACGTTTGCTTATTGATAAAAATTTTTGCACTGGAATTGGAGTTGATATAAATCAAAAGAATGTTATTGATAGTATTCAAAAAGGTTTGTCTGTCATTCAAGGTGATATAGATGAAGGGCTTGGGCAATTTGGTGAAAAAGAATACGATTATGTGATTTTAAATCAAACATTGCAGTCAACAGAAAAGCCAGATTTTGTAATAGAGGAAATGTTGCGAGTTGGGAAAAATGTTGTAGTGAGTTTCCCAAACTTTGGGTATTGGCGAGTTAGATTTTATTTGTTTTTCAAAGGGCGTATGCCAAAGTCAAAAATGTTGCCGTTTAGTTGGTTTGACACACCGAACATTCATCTTTTAACGATAGATGATTTCTTTGATTTTTGCAAAGAAAGACAAGTGCAAATAACCAATTCTGTCTATATAAAAAGAGGCAAGGTTAGTAATAATCTTTTTAATAGAATATTGACCAATTTAATGTGTGAAGAAGCTGTATTTGTTATCAATAGATAATAAAATTTCATCTATATATATGATTTGCATTTATGCTGAATAAGTAGAATTGAATATATAATATTGCCACTGGCATATTGTTTTCATATATCGGGGATTACTCAGACTTTATGAACAACATATTAGGGGAGATTGTTGGATAGTCAGCAGCGATGAGTGAAGAATTAGAATATAACTCATATAACAATATAAAAAGACTTTCAGATAGTGAGCTGGAAGCGCTTTGGCTTGAATATCTATCTGATAAATCAAAGAAAGTTCTTCGTGATAAATTAATTGTTCAGTATATTTATTTGACTAGATATGTAATTAGTCGTGTAAAAATGACATTGCCTGCAACATTTTCGTTGGAAGATATTACTAGTTATGGAGTTGAGGGGTTAATTGACTCCATTGAAAAATATACTCCAGATAAAGGTGCGAGATTTGAAACCTATGCACTTATGCGTATTCGTGGTGCAATTATTGATAAAATTCGTTCTCAGGATTGGATACCACGTTCAACCAGAAAGAAAATTAAAGAAATTAAAGCAGTTGCAGAAACGTTAAAGCAGAAGCTTGGTAGAGCTGCTACGATGACAGAAATTGCTAACGCAATGGTATGGAAAAGGAACGAGTGGAAGCATTACTTGCAGAAGAAATGCAAATAGGTTCTATCTACGAGAAAAAAGGTACTGCTGACGAAAGTGTTGAATTGATTGATACAATTCAGGATGATAATAGCAAAAGTCCATTGGAGCAATTGGTTGATAAAGATGTTAAGGCGGAATTGCAACAGGCTTTAAAACGTTTGCCTGAAAGAGAACGAATGATAATGGTGCTTTATTATCATGAAAACATGACTCTTAAAGAAATTGGTGAAGCTATTGATGTGTCTGAATCGAGAGTTTGCCAGTTACATGCGCAGGCTATTATGAAACTAAAAAATATACTAACAACAGCTCGTACGAATAGAATGCGCCAAAGCATAGTTTAAAGGGTGTTAGAATGAGAAAAAATGCATTTACTCTGGCTGAGTTATTGATGTCTTTAACCGTGATTGGTGTTATTGCTGCGTTGACGTTGCCAGTTGTTTTTAATACTTCAAACAAAAATTCATATGTTGCTGGGTGCAAAAAAGCTTATGTATTTTTGCAAGATGCAATGGAATTAGCTAGGATTAACAAGCCTTATAATCAGTGGGTTTTTAACGATGAAAATAGTGATGAAACTTGGTCTTATGTTAGTAAATATATAAGTATGCAAAAAGAATGTATTAATTCTACTGGTTGTTGGGCTTCTAGTACCGTGTCTCTAAATAATGGAGCCGCAGCTAATTTTACAGCTAAAGGCTATGGCTCTCCTGCTATTTCTTTTAGGACAAAAGATGGTATGAATGTTGCTTATGATATTCATGGTGAGTCGTTTAATGTAAATCGTAAAAATACTTCTACAATAATGTTTGCTGCAGATGTTAATGGTGATAAAAAACCAAACAAGCTTGGAGAAGATATATTTATATTTGTTTTGGGTGACAATGGATTAGAACCTGCAGGTAAAGATGCTTCAGGTAATGGAGATTGTTATCGTGGCGGCACAGGTAGAGATTGTGCCGCTAGAGTTCTAAAAGAGGGAGCAATTAATTACTAATTGCTTTGTTTTTAGTCTTTTATCTCACCTGTTACAAGAACTTCTTTAGTGCAGTCTGTAGGGTAAAATTCGTCACTATTAGGGTACCAGTACCATCTGTGCATATCTACACAAAGCATGTTAGGGCCTTTTTTGTGTCCATTTACATCAACCCAAAATTCGTGAAACTTACTGTCTGGTGTCACATCATAAATCCAGCTAGTTCCGTCTGTTCCTATTGCTGCGGTTGTTGGGCTACCGTACCCATTAGCTGTTATGCTTGTGTACTGTGAGCCGTCTTTATTGTAGTATTTGCCGTCACCTAAACAACCAGATGTGCCTTCACAAACTTTGCTGAAAGACATATTTTCAAGCATTATATATTTAAAAAATTTGTGAGTGTCTGCGTCTAGGTATCCCCAGAAACGAGCTAAGCCGTGTTTTGTTTCTGCTAATTTGATTGCATTTCCAATTGTTGCATTTGCTTTTTTTACACCAGCAACAAGCTCTCTTTCTTTTGTTCCTCCTAACAAAGTTGGTATTGTCATTGCTGAAACGACTCCAATAATTAGTAGGGTAATAAGAACTTCTGCTAACGTGAATGCTTTTTTATTCATGGGGGAACTCTCTTTTTATAAACTAATCTAGTGTCGCAATTGCTGCCGGCTTCTTTGATTTTCTTCTCGCTCAGATAGCTTCGCCTATATACCTTTGGCATTGTCGGCTCATTATCTTCGCTCACCGGACTTACATCCGTCCGAAAATCCGCTCAACGCAGCCAGCAATTACTCACCTTTGACTTCTTTTGCCGAAA
>JAZSES010000164.1:0-8425 GCA_045531805.1 Candidatus Limenecus sp.
CTTGTGTCAATATCAAATGAACCAATCTCGAGATCAATGACTAAACCTAAAGAAGTATTTAGAGGTGTCAAATCTCACGGTATTAGAGAAAGAATACTTACTAGTAATACAGATGATAGAAATGAGAATGCAATTGCTTCGGTTGGTATAGTTAAACCAAGCATAAAAGATGATTCTATTGATATAGATATTACAGGAATAGCATACCTATCGAGCCGTGTAAATGTTATTAACCATAAATTACAAAATGACCTTACTAATAATGCTACTAAGTCAACAATGATAGAAAGCAATAAAAAATAGTGAATAATATAAATTTCAAAAAGATTTTTATTTTTATACTTTTAACGGCTCTATTGTCATGTAGTTCAATTTTTGCTCGTAACATAATAGTTTCTAGCTTTAATAACGTGGATTTTAGACTGTTTACTGTAGATTATGTTAAAAATTATGGTGCAGCATTTAGCATACTTCACACTCATACTTCTATGTTAATTGTTATTTCAATTTCAATACTATTATTAACGCTATACTATATATTTACAAATTTAAGAAAACTCAATAATTTAGAATTTATTTTTTCATCGGTCTTGACCGCTGGTATCATATGCAATTTATCTGAGCGCATATGTGATGGATTTGTTACGGATTATATTAGATTAAATTACATTATATTTCCTATATTTAATGTGTCAGACGTATTTATTTGTCTTGGTGCATTTGTGCTTATTTGTAATATACTATTTGATAATGAACGAAAATCAAATTAAAATTGAAATTGAGGATTCTGGACAACGTCTTGATGTATTTTTAAGCTCGGTTGTTTCCGATTTGTCACGTTCAGCAATACAAAAACAAATAAAGAATGGCAATATTGTTGTTAATGAAAATATTGAAAAAGCATCGTATATCCTAAAAACTGATGACATTATTTCATTAAACATAGTAAATTATAATATAACGCCCCCTGTAGCAGAAAATATTCCTTTAAAAATTTTATATAATGATGATTGTGTAGCTGTTGTTTACAAACCAACTAATATGCTAACGCATCCAACAACAACTGAAAGAAATCAGACACTTGTAAATGCACTTTTATACACATTTGGTGATAACTTATCGCATTGTAATGGTTTACATAGACCTGGCATTGTCCATAGGTTAGATAGAAATACATCAGGGTTACTTTTAGTTGCCAAAAACGATTATGCATATAATTTCCTAAAAGAACAAATGCAAAATAGAACAATTGAAAAAAAATATTATGCAATTGTTCAAGGAGGTTTTAATCAAGATACTGGAATAATAAATGAAAATATAGGTAGACATCCTAATAAACCAGAAAAAATGGCGGTTTTACCTACAGGCAAACCTTCAATTACTCATTATAAGGTACTTGAGCGTTTTAATGGGTTTACTTATTTAGATATTAATTTAGAAACAGGGCGTACACACCAGATTAGAGTTCACATGTCGCACATTAAACATCCAATTGTTAATGATTCTATGTATGGCGGAATAAAGCTACCTGTAAAGACTGATGAACAAGTTTTACAAGCTTATTCCCTAAAATTTATTAGTCCGCACGATAAATGTGAGCATATTATTACAATAGAACCTGACAGTGATATAATTAAGGTACTTAACTATTTGAGGAGTAAATAATGAAAAAAAATATACAAAACGCTATGTATCTCATTTTAAATATATTAGTTATATCAATAACAGTTGCTTTTACATTTTTTAATTTTAATAGAGAAATAATATTTACGTGTCCACTAATGCAAACTACATTTATAACCAAAATGGTATATATAGTTTGGGCTTTTTTGATTATAGGATATGTTGCAGGAGTTTGTTTATGTGCATTATTTAAAGCAAAATCAGATGCGTTATGTAATGCCTACCAAAAAAGACATGAAAATATATCTATCGAAAAAGACAACAATGATGCTAAAATTGCCACTTTAGAAGCAAAAATTGCAACATTAGAGCTTGCATTAGCTAAAGCATTAAAAAACAAGTAGATATAAAGTATATACTCATAAATTTTACAGACTAGATACAAATTAAGACGTAACACTTATCTAGTCTGTATTTTATGGGAAATTAAATTGTAAACAAATGTTAAGCATTATATATACAATATAGCAATTTTTCAAACAAAAAGTTTTTTATATATATACAAGAGAGCAAAGATAATCCAAAAAGAGATTATCACTAATACCTAATACCATTTATAAATTACCCGTACCACCCATTATTTTAAGGAGAGAAAAAGTATGACTATCTGTGCAGTTAACACAAATTTATTGCAAGCAACACTCTACAAAAGCCAATTAGAGTATAGCATCATGAATATTAGCAACAAAAGACAACAAATTGCTTATCAAACAATGCAATTGTCTGATGCAGACTGGGAAAACGACCCAAGAGTAAAACAACTTCAGGCTATGGATTCATACCTTGAATTGCAACAAAAAAACTTAGAAACTCAACAAAAAACAGCAGCAGCTCAAGTCGAATCATTCCAAAAACTATTGGATAGCAATACAAGCAAAGACTTTAAATTGAATATCAACGCATAATATTGTTTTTACAAACTATAACAATCATTTTGTATAAAAATACTTTTTATTATTTTCCGTTACAAAAAAACATTTTCAATTGAATTTAGCTATCTTGTTTGTTAAGATTAGCTCAATGAGAGTGAATATTTTTAAATCATTTGAATTATTTTTATCACAACCCCTGAGTATTATTCGTGACCGAATAATACAGATTTGTCATGTCGAAGCTGAGGGTGTTGATGTTTCTAACAAGGTAGAGTTTAATTTATCTGACGAATCAACTCAGATTAATGTCTATAATAGCCCTAAAATGTACAACTTGCTTACAAGTGTAATACACAAGAAAAAAAGGTTAAGTGTGGAGCAGAAAGATGATAGTAAAAAAAGCAAAGTTCATAATTAGCTCTCCTAAATTAGCTTTATGTCCAAATTTTAATATGCCTGAAATAGCGTTATTAGGACGCTCAAACGTAGGTAAGTCGTCATTTATAAATGGAATTACAAATAACTCGAAGCTTGCAAAAACAAGTAACAAACCTGGTAAAACAAGATTAATTAACATGTTTGAATTTGATGAGAAATATATTGTAGCGGATTTACCTGGCTACGGCTACGCAAATGTATCAAAATCAATGCAAGATGAATGGCAAAAAAACCTAGAAGAATACTTACTAAATAGAAAAGAACTCAAGCTATATATTCAATTCATCGACTCTAGACATGAAATACAAAAGAATGACCTGCAAATGCAAGAATGGTTAGCTTATCACAATTTACCATCAATTGTAATTGCAACAAAGATTGACCTAACACCAAAATCCAAAATACTAAATAAAGTTAATGAATTGAAAAAAGTCACTAATCGCCATGTTTTACCATTTTCTACAACAGATAATAGGTATAATGAACAAATTATAAAATATATAGAAAATACTATACTATAGACTTTTTCTCAAGTTTTCAGGAATATATTTTTCCCAGTCATCATCTAGATTTTTAAAGAAATTATGCGCATCGATAACATCGTCGTAGCATATAGCATCTGGGCCTTCTTGTATTTGCAGAGCAAAATCTTTCTCGGAAGTTGTTTTCTCTTGTTTTTCATCACAGTGGCCAAGTATTGCTATACCAAATGATTTACCACAATTTTGGCAAACAATTTGTAATACAGATAAATTTTCCTCTTTACGTAAAAAAAACACAGATTTATCAGTAAAATCCATTTTACACTCAGAGCAACACATATCTGAAAATAATAAATTAATAATTTTTTTATTCATACAATCCTCATTCTACTATAAATATATGATTATTTTTATTTAGTTATAAATTTTGTCAAAATATGTTTAAAAATTTTTTAAATGGGCATTATATACATGTAACAGTTTATAGGAATTGTTCAGAGTAGTTAAATAGATAAAGAAGGTGGCATCATGGAAATTCTAAGTATTGTAGCTTTTGCTGGTTTAATGTATCTATGCTTTATTATGGTTCCTGATTTTATGGAAAAAAGAGCAGCTCAGCATTAATCCATAAGAAACAAGTTTTATGCCCTTGTGTATGTGTCAACATATACAGGGGTATTTTATATGACGAAAAAGCGGAACAATTGTTCCGCTTTCAATTTTAAAATACAACTATAAAGAATGCTATATAAAGGCTTTATTTCACATAAAATTCTGCATCAACATTAGCTTGTAAGTTAATTTTTCCATACTCAATTGGTGTAGAATCAGCAGCATTATTAGAACCTTTAGCAGCAGAAAGAACATTATTTCTTCCAGCAAAAGTGTTTTGTTGATATACATTCACTCTAACAGAGCGGATACCACACAATTTCTGGTTTAAAGTAGCAGAAGTTAATTTTGCTGTTTCCTTAGCTTTATTAATTGCGCTTTGAGCTAGTTCATTAGAATACCTAGCCTCGTCTTCAACAAAAAAAGTTAACTCACTAACTTTTGAGGCATTATTAGCAACAGCTGTATCAATTAACTTTGACACAACATCTAAATTTTTTGTCTTCACTGTTATTGTATTAACCGCTGAATAATTTTGGAATATCTTTTTATTATTCTTATCATATGTATAATTTGGCTTTAAGACAAAATTTCTTGTTTGAATTATGTCATCTTTTTCCACTGCCAATAATGGCTTAAGTGCCAAAATCAACTTGGATGTAATATCTTTATTTTCTAACACAGCAACTTTTGAGTCCTTTGAAATTGTTTCAACAGCAAAAGCAATTGAAGCAGTATCAGGCTCAACTTCTTTTGTCGCAGAAGCATTAACAGATATAAATCCCATTTCTTTTTCTACAACAGTGTAAGCTAGTGTTGTAGTAAAGAATCCTAGTCCTAATATGGTTAGGATAGATAAAAATATTTTTTTCATACAGCTCCTTTATTATTTTTCAATCTTATCTTCTGACTCTTTTAAATTATCCTTTTGTGCTTCCAAATCAGCAATTACTTGCTCGATAGGAACAATTGAAACATTTTTTTCTTGTAATTTTTTAAGCATTTCTTTAATTTTAGCCTCATTTTGAGGTATAGGTGCTGGTTGCCCAAATGAAATCGAAAAATCACCACTGTTTAGTGCATAGAGTGATAAAGCAATTATTGACCAAAGCATAACACCGTGAGTTAAACTCATTTGTGGAGCTTGGGCAAACATACTTGCAAAGAAATTCCAAATATTCATACACACCCACCCAGGGAATGTTAAAAAGCCTGCTATAAGACAACATACAATTCCTATTGCAATGCAAACTCCTTTGAGTCCTGTAATCTTAATAATGTTATAATTTCTTCTCATCTACAATGAAACTTTCTCTAAAATCTACTTATTACCAGTTACCTATATTATAAAATCAATGAATTAAATTCTTGTTCATTAATTACTTTGACTCCTAGAGCCATAGCTTTGTCTAACTTTGAACCTGCATTTTCACCAGCGAGGACATAAGATGTTTTTTTACTAACACTTGATGAGGTTTTACCACCGTTGGCTTTTATAATGGCTTCAAATTTATCTCTTGTATCAGACAATGTACCTGTTATAACAAAGGTTTGCCCCTTAAAAATTTCAGAAACATTTGCTGACAGCACTTGTTGTGGTTGTACTCCACAGCTCACCAAGTCATCTAATACTTTATTATTCACTGAATTCGAGAAAAAATCAAGAATACTAATTGCAATTTTATCACCAATGCCCTCTATATCTTTAATATCTTCTAGAGTTGCAGCTTTCAAATTTTCAATGCTTTTAAACTTATCTGCTAAAAGAATAGATGTTTCCTTGCCAACATGTCTAATTCCCAGAGCATTAATAAACTTTGCCAAAGTTGGGGTCTTAGATGCTTGAATAACATTAAATAGATTGTAAGCTGACTTTTCTGCTATTAAATCTAATGTCATAAAATCTGAAATAGAAAGTTGATACAAATCTGCTGGGGTAGTAACTAATGATTTATCAACTAATTGAGAAATTAGATTATCACCTAAGCCATCTATATCCATACAATCCTTAGAGACCCAATATTCTATTCTACCTTTAATCTGAGCTGGACAAGCAAATTGATTTGTACAATAAATTCCAACTTCACCTTCAACTGGAATAAGTTTTGTCCCGCAAAATGGGCAAAATTCTGGAGCTTCAAATGACACATTATTGGAAGAGTTATGTTCCAAAACACAAATAACTTTTGGAATAATCTCGGCTGCTTTTTTTATAAGTACTCTATCACCAATATTGATGCCCAAACGCTTAATTTCATCAAAATTATGCAATGTAGCACGCTGAACAGTTGAACCAGAAATAAAAACAGGTTGCAAAACTGCAACTGGTGTAATAGCCCCGCTTCTACCAACATTAACCTCAATATCTAAAACTATTGTAGAAACTTCTTCTGGTGGAAATTTAAAAGCAGTAGCCCATCGAGGCGCTCTAGAAGTGAATCCCAATTCGTCTTGTAAGGCAAAGCTGTTCAATTTTATTACAACACCATCAGTAGCATAATCCAATTCTGAACGTTTCTTATCCCAATATTTGCAATATTCAATAGCCTCTTCAACATTCTTACATACTTTGAATGTTTGATTAGTATTAAATCCAAGCTCTTTAAGAAAATCTAACATTTCAGAGTGAGAAGAAAGCTTGTAATCATTGCTATCTAATCTTCCATAATAGGTAAACATAGCCAAATCACGTTCTTTTGTAATATTAGAATCTAATTGACGTAATGAGCCAGAAGCTGCATTTCTTGGGTTTGCAAACAACTTAGCGCCCAGTTGCAACTGTTTTTCATTTAAAGCCTCAAAAGAGGATTTTGGCATAAATATTTCACCACGAACTTCAAGTTCACCAACTAGCTTTGATAAATTACTTGGTATAGTTTTAATCATTTTTAAGTTATTAGTAATGTTTTCACCGACAATTCCATCACCCCTAGTTGCGCCTATAACGAATTTAGAATTTTTGTATGTAAGTGCAATTGCCAAGCCGTCAATTTTTAATTCACAAACTAATTCAGGTTGTTCTTTTATACCAAAATTCTTTTGCAAACGTTCATACCAAGCAATCAAATCATCGTATGAATAAGTATTATCTAAACTATATAACCTAGATTTATGTTTATATTCACCAAATCGTTTTTCAGATGAAACACCACCTGAACGACTACCAACCTTATTCGTTGGGCTATTGGGTAATTTGTATTGTGGAAATTCATCTTCAAGCTTCAGTAACTCTTTAAAAAGGTTATCATATTCGATGTCAGATATCGTCGGAGCATCTAATTCATAGTATTCTTTACTATATTTATCAAGCAATGAAGATAATTCTATAATTCTATTTTTAATCACCGTATTAATAACTAATTTTCCTGTATAATGTAACAGTAATATTTTACAACAAAATTGAGTAGAAAATGAGCTTAATAAAAAAAATCCAAGAATATTATAAAAATAAATATGAAATACCTACTTTGTTCACAACTCCATCACATAATCAAGGAAACTTTATAATTCCTATTTTAAAAAAAATGCTTGGTAAAAATTATTTTCGAATGGATTTTTCTGAAATTGATGGATTTGACAATCTAAGAGCCCCAATAGATATCATAAAAAAAACACAAGATAAAATGGCACAAATATATGATTGCCAATATACCTTCATGTTAACAAATGGATCCACATCAGGGATAATAGCAGCAATGCAAGCAATACTATCAACAGGTGATAAGGTTATCGTTGCGAGGAATTGCCATACATCTGTATATAATGGCTTAGTAATTACTGGCGCAAATCCTATATGGGTTTATCCTGAATATAATGATAAATGGGGAATGTATACCCAAATAAATCCAGCTAGTATCTTGCAACAAGTCGAAGTAAATCCAGACGTAAAAGCCGTAATAATAACTTCCCCCACTTATGAAGGTATATTTTCAGATATAAATGCAATTTCACAGATATGTAAAACTAGAAATATACCTTTGATTGTTGATGAAGCACACGGAGCATTGCTACATTTTGCAGATTTAGGATGCAAGCCCGCAATACAATTGGGTGCTGACATTTCGGTACAATCATTACACAAAACAGCTGGTGCGCCAAATCCCTGTGCCATAATGCTTATATCACACAACTCGACTATTTCTAAAGAAAAATTACAAGCAGCTCTAAATCTTTTCAACACAACATCTCCATCTTATCCACTATTACTTGCGATGGAAGGAACTGTTGATTACTTAAACTCAGAAAAAGGAAAACAATATATTTGCAAATTAATAAAGAATATTGACATTCTAAGAAGCAAATTACCAGCAAATATAGAACTCTACAATATAAACAACG
>JAZSES010000410.1:0-4182 GCA_045531805.1 Candidatus Limenecus sp.
ATGTTTACTTTGTTTTTTGTAAGTACGTTTAAGGTTTGTTTTGCTGGGTGACCATAGGTATTAAAACCCGTAGAAATAACTGTATAATCCGGATTAAGTCTAGAAATCATCTTGTCATTTATAGTATTCTTTGCACCATGGTGTCCTGACTTCAAAATTTCAACTTGATTTACATTCAAATATTTTTCTATTTTCTCAAAAGACTGTACCCCAGAATCAGCCATAAACAACATATCAAAATCACCAAAAGAAAGTAATGTCATGATAGAATTTTCGTTGTCTCCACTATTTTCACCAAGGTTTGCCAAATAGGCTGTCAGCTCTAAATCAGCCTCTTTGTATAAAGAAGAATTGTTCTTAGCTTTTTCAACTGGAATATTATTTGCATTAATAAAATCAATAATAGCTTTCGTCGTTTTAGACTTGTCGACTTTTGTATTAACCAAAACCCTTTTGACATCAATTGTTTTTAAGATATCAATTGCACCACCAGAATGGTCAAAATCAAAATGGGTCAACACAAGCAAATCAAGTTTATTTATCCCATTATCCTTAAAATACTTGAGCATTATAGAGTCTGCTTTTGAATAGCCAATAGAATCTTTATCAAAACGCCCATGAGCAGTGTCTATCATTATATATTTTTTAGCTGGCGTTTTTATCAGAAAACTATCAGCATTCCCAACATCAAAAACAATAATTTCACAATTTTTGTTTTCAAATTTTAGAAAAGATAATCCTAAAAATACAGACATTACTAATATAAAACATATTACTTTTTTTAGGATAATATCTTTTTCCAAATACATTTTCAAAACAAATCCTAGCAAAAGTAAAATTGAATAATACAACATCAATTGTAAACAAGTAGGTAATTCTGTAGTCAAAAGTGCATTCGGCAGATTTGAAAAACAATTGGAAATTTGCACCAATGCACTTATAAAAGGATTAAGCAACACATCAAAAAACATACAAATTTTGCTAGCTAAATGTCCAAAAGGCATCATTGCCAAAATGGAACAAAGAAAACCAAAAAAACTTATCACAAAAATAAAGGGAGTTATCAAAAAGTTTGCAATTACAGAATATAAAGCAAATGTATTAAAATAGTACATTTGAATAGGTGCTGCAAACAACTGTGCAATAAATGGTATGAGCACTGCTCCACATAGAAAATTTTTCATTTTATTTTTAATTTTATCCAACACTGGTGGACAATAGAACATCAATGCAAATGTAACAACAAATGACAATTGAAAACCAACATCATTAATCATCGCAGGATTATAAAGCAACATCAAAAAAGCCACAAAAAAGATTAAAGCTATGCTATTTGAGTCTCTGTCAATAAGTTTCCCCAAAAGAACAAACTCAATCATCAATGCTGCTCTCAATACAGATGGCCCCATACCTGTCATTAGAGTATAAAATGCAACAAGAATTGCTCCAATAGAAATTACAACTCTATAATGCAAACGCAATCTTACACCGATAAAAAACCAAATACCAAAAATTATTGAAACATTCATTCCAGAAGCTGCCAAAATATGAAGTAATCCGGAATTGATAAATGAATTTTTGATATCTATAGGCGGGTTTATTGCATCATCACCAAAAACAATACCTCCCAAAATTTCAAGATTTGGACTTTTCAAGTATTTTGAATGTATTGCTAAAATATCAGAACGTTTGTCACTTAACTTCTGCAAAAAATTTTGCCAAAAGGTTTTTTCAGATTTTAAAATTTTCCAACCACCATTTTCAACATACAACGTAGAAAATGTTTTGTGATTTTTTAGATAATTTGCATAATCGAACTGAGATGGATTTGTCGCTTTTATTGGTTTACGAAGTTTTCCTTGCAATACGAGTTCATCAGATATTTTTATTCTAGATAAATTATCTTGATTACCATAAATTGTTACCATTGTTTTTGCATTAATGTTTTTGAGTTCAGTAGAAGAAACTTTAGCACTTTTAACTTTTAGATAAAATTTTGTTTTATCAGAACTATTTGTAGTTGGGATTGTATCAACAACCCCTATAATCGTTGCATTATTAGGAACAAATTGGCTTAAATCGTCAAAGTTTTTTATTTGCAAATTACAATTCAAAATTGCCAACGCAAAAGATAAATAATAGGCTATTACTAATTTATAAGAAAAAATATTTTTAAATAATACAAAAATTAATGATGATAAAAAAATTATAGAAAAAAGAAAAATTTTATCAGTAAAAAAAGCAACCACGCCTAATATATAAAATATAGAAAAAAATACAAGTGGATTAAAACCAATAGTTTTTAAAATGTCCTGTTTTGTAATTTGTTTATCACCATCCATAAAAATATATTTCCAAATAATAGTTTAAGACAATTTAATAACTATAATAAACCAAAATCCCCCTGACCAAAAGTTTCAGCCAAAGGGATTTGTGTTTTATTGGGTAGTGATTAAAATCTATTTTTTGCAGCTTGTACAGTTTCGTGTAATGTGTCAATCAAAAATTGTCTATCTGCAATTTCGCCTTTCATATCATTAATCATTTCTCGTTGATGAATAGCCATTTGTTTTAATAATTTATTTTGTTTATAAAGTTTAACCAAATGTACAACACCAGTAGTAATCAAACCAACAGCTGCAGCAACTCCAGCATATTTTGCTACTTTTCGAGGATTCTTTTTAACAAATTCTACTGTATCTTTTGACAAGCTTTCAGCCCTATTAAAACCTTCTTTAATAGCAGGTTTCAATACCTTTGTATATTTGTCTTTCACTTGGTTTTTTACACTTTCAAACTTTTGATTAAAATTAACGTTGATACCTGGCATAATTTACCTCACACTTATATTCTTACTCATATAAAAAACAAAGTTACAAAAAAGTTGCCAAATATGAATTATAAAAAGAAAAAATGTTACAAAAACACACAATTGTAAAGTTATATAAACTTTATATATTTTTCTGAAATTTAATATTCCAGAAAAACTTTATATATTTGTAAGCATAATTGTAAGTAAGAAAGAGTTAACAATGGGTAGTCCTGAAGTAAAAATGCAAAAAAAGTTGGAATACAAACGCATATCTTTTGCAGAAATGGTGCAACCTCTAAAACCAGAAAAACTTCAAAAAATTGAAATTGGTGGTGGTGAAAAAGGTTTAAATGGAGCCAATAAAGAAGGACTTGTTGGTGCAGTAGGCGATGCTATCGAACTAGGAAAAACAGCGACTAAAACTGCAAAAACAGTATCAACAGCACTAGATGATACTTCAACTACAAATGAAAAAGGCAAAACAAAAGAAGAACGTATAAAAATTGCAGAAGCAAAAGTAGACAAAGCTGAAACTAAGGTCCAAAATGCAGAATCAGAATTAACAACAAACGAACAAGCTGAAACAGAAGCAAAAACAAATACCCAAAATGCTGAAACTGCAGAAAAAACCGCACAAGAAAAATCAAAAACAGCTAAAAACAAGTTAAAAACTGCTGAAAAGACAGAAAAAGAAAAATTACAAGCCAAAGAAAAAGCACACGAAAATGTTGAAAAATGCGAAAATAATGAAAACAAATGTCAAAATAGATTAACAAAAGCAGAAGCAAATGTTGTAAAAGCAACCACTGCGGTTACAGCCGCAAAAGGAAAAGTTGCTGCAGCAGAAGCTGCAGTGACAGCCGCAAGAAGCGCCATTCCATTTTCAGCAGGAGCACTTGCTGCTGCTGAAGCAGCATTACGACAGGCAAAAGCAGAACTTGCCAAAGCTGAAAAAAATTTAGAGGACGCAAAAAAGGAAAAACAAGAAGCACAACAAGCTTTAAATCAGGCTAGACAAGAACTTGCACAAGCAAAATCTGAATATACTGAAGCACAAAAAGCACATCAAAAAGCAGAAAAAGACTTAGAAACAGCAAAAAAAGAAGCTGATACTGCAAAAAAAGATTATGATAATGCTCAAAAGACAACTAAAGACGCTAAAAAAAAGGAAAAAGCAGCAACTGAAGAAGTAACAAAGTCAAAAGAAGTTCTAGAACAAGCAAAAGTAGAACTAGAAAACGCAAAAAAAGAACTAGAAGCTGCAAAAAATGAAAAAGAAGAACCCAAAGAAAGCAAACTTGAAAACATAGTTAAAAAAGGCACAGCAATCAACAACCTTGCTCAACAAGGTATGCAATTTACAAATTTAT
>JAZSES010000343.1:0-3211 GCA_045531805.1 Candidatus Limenecus sp.
TTATGTAGCGAAATAACTCCATCAATCGGATTTTGGAACAGTTTACCAATATCAGTCAAGAATGGGCTACCCCAAAGCCAAGCGCCAAAAGAATTGATTTGAGCTTGTGTAGGATGGTATACAGACCAAAGAGCACTAGCAGAACCAGATGGTGCAACAGGTGTAGGTGAGTCACCAGTTCCAGTGTTTGGCATGTTAGGAACATCGGGTTGTGTTTGGGTTTGTGGTTGTGTTTCCGTATCGGGTTGTGGTTCAGGCATTGTAACAAGTTGCAGAAGCAGTTTCAACAAATCGTAGATTTCAGGTGTTGGATTTTGTTGTGGTTGTACTTGTGGGTTGGCTTGTGTTGATGTACCTGATGTAGGCTGTGTGTCCCACTGTCCGTTTGCATTGGGCATTGGAACAGGTACATACGTTATTACTTGTGTTGAGCCGTCGGGCTGTACAATCGTATTAGGTACTGCGTTATCCCATAATGATGGGTATTGATTTTGCAATGCTTGTAGTGTGGATGGGATATCATTCCAATTTGATACATCGGGAAGTGTTGCCCCATCTTGATTACCTATACCGTCGATTGTTTGAGGTGCTGTAGCAGTATCGTAAATCAAAGACCATGCTATTTGCGCATTAGTAGCACCATTTAGTTTATCATCAGTTATTGTTGGGCTAGTTATGGGTGCTCTACCAGAGGAAGTTAGACCCCAAAGTACATAATACACTGTCTTATCATCATAGTTATAATTATTCAGTGACGGATAAGCACCAGTAGACAGCATAATTTTTGCATTAACTAAATCATAATACCATTGTCTAGGTGCGTGTTTAGTACCAAATGCGGGGAACGGAGTATCAGTAGCCAATATCAGGGTCATAGTTGCAGGATTGGTAGAATCAATAATAACAGTTGATTCAAAAGTTAAACCAACATAATCTAAAACATCAACTTCATAAGTACCACTACCACCAATAGCGGCACCACCATATGGATATCTTGTACCTTCACCAGACCACAAAGTATTACTCAACACACCTCTAGATGAAGAAGTTGTACTACCACTAGAGTAAAACTCATTGAAACTACCATGTATAACAGGCATATCAATGATGCCAAAACTAGAATCATCAGTCTTTATATATGCAGAATTAGAAGCATCAAACACACCCTGTGTTTTCATATAATATGCAAGATATGCCATTGCATTTTCGTCTATGAACGCTTGCGAATTTCCTGTGTTGGGGTCAATACCAAAAACCATATTGAACAATCCAGCGGCGAAACTATCGTCTCCGTTGGTTATGCTTCCCCATGTTTCAGGATTTAGAGATTGCATACCGCGAGCATCCCAAAAATCAGGATTCAAGTTGTATAAGGCACTATCAATTGTTTTACCTAGAGCAATGCCAATACTAGCAGCACTAACAGCTTGCATACATTCACCTGCGAAGAATTTCCAACCATAGAAACCATGTGCAGGGTCTAAGTATTTACCTATTGGGTTAGTGATTACTTTTCCATAAGTCGGAGACGAAACTACATCATCCACAACCACATCATAAGCAGGCGCAGCTTTTACCAGTGTTGTACTTGTTGCGTTACTGTCTATTTGATACATCGGGCCTGTTGGGGAAGTCATTACAACATCATCAGCATAAGCAAAGCACCTATAACCATTGGTGTTGTATGCAGTTACAACACCCCTATCTTTCAAAGCCTGTACAGCTGTCCAATAATCGGCCGCACCATATTGTCCCCTCAACATAAGGTCTACAGCCGCTTCACTTTCGCCGCTTACTTTCATTAACGCACTCAAAGCGTTTTGATATCCTTCCGTTCCATACCATAGAACGTCCGCATTATCGTACAGGTAATTAGGGTCTAAACCCATAACATAACACCCCCTTATTAACTAGCAATTCCACCAGAGGTAATTAGAATATATTCACCACTGTCAAGTAATCCAGATGGGAATGTGATAACATCTGTTTTAGTCTTGACTGTAGTTTTCCAAACATCACCTGTCATATAAGTAGGAGAATCATTATCACCAAGAGAAGCATCGCTAACAATAACATCTAAATTCAATATACTTTGGGCAAAACTCATTAAAACATCAACAGACATGCTAACACGCCATAAATTAGTCCTAACGCTAACCATATCTGTTATGAAATAATATCTACCAAATTCAGGTATATATGCGTAGTTGTAGGAGCTAGGATTTGTAGTTTCAATTAGAATAGTTGGATTAATGACGCTAGATTCATTTCGTAATGAACCAGTAAGAGTTAGACCATTAGAAAGACTTTTAGATATTGCTTGTCTTTCTGAGCTGTTAACATATAAAACAATGTCCATATCACTCCAATCTAAATGTAGCTTGTCTGATTAATCAGACAAGCTACATTTATTTGTTTAGAAGGAGTCGTAACTTGTCTGATTAATCAGACAAGGTACTTTGCATTAATTAGACGCAGCAGCGGCGTAGAATACTACAACATTCTCATTGAAATCATTGAAATATTGAGCATCCACCTTGTACCAGTTATTGAAGAACTCCGCACGTGCGTTATAGTGCGTAGTAACGCGCCTGTCCTGATTACACACGCCAAGAGCGTCACGGTCGAACATTACACCAATAATGCCAGAAGCAGAAATAGTAGCATCAGAACCAGAAGGCGTGGCAACGGTAGCCTTAACGCTAGACACATCAGAAATACCATAACCAGTACCCGAACCCTGCCAGAACGGAACAGTCTCGGCATTGGGAAGCGCAGTAAACTGCTCGTGGAAGGTGTCAGACTGATTATAAACATCCGCTGCCTTTGCAAAGTCATTAAGCATAATGAAATGCAACCTATCAGACGGAGTGAATCGAGCCCTACCACCAATGTTGAATAGCGTGGAGAGCTTGCGCATCCTGTCCTGATACAGCGACATAGTGTAAGCAGCAAACCTAATAAATTCAGGAGTTGCCATAGCTTCACCCAAATCAGCCAAAGTTGCACCAGAATGAGCCTGATTGTACAGATAGAGAAGATTTACAGCACGAACACCAGAACCAGCATCGTAACCAGAACCAGAAGCGAACTCCGCGTTAATAGTATTAGCAATAGCGTTATTGATAACACGCATAATAAGAGCGTCTGTCTTTACAGTCTGCCCATTATAAATCGCGGTATCAATCATGCTAAAGAATGCATTCAATTG
>JAZSES010000274.1:0-7571 GCA_045531805.1 Candidatus Limenecus sp.
GCCGGACTCGAACCGGCACGTGGGGATACCACACAAGATTTTGAGTCTAGCACGTCTACCAATTTCATCACTTCGGCATACATATTAATTTTTCAAATCAAAGAAATCTCAAAAGTTGATTTTACTCTGTAAAATTATTCTACCAAAACAATTTTAAATTTCCAGTACTAATTTTTAAAAAATTTTCTTTGTAACATTTATGTAAACAACTTTGCCAAAACGTAGAAATAACGCTAAATTAAAAGAAACTTATTTTAGTCTGGAAACAATTTTTATAGAAAACATGAAAATTAATACAAGAATAAATCAAAAAATTTATCAAAATTGGCATGCCCAAAATTTTAAACGTGCACCTAGAGCAGATATAATTATCGACACCAATGGTACGACAGAAGAGCAAGATTACGCCAATACAATTTCAGATGCAAAAAAATTACTGGGCATAAAAAACCTTGGATTAATCTTGCATCAATCTAGTTTTCCAGTAAAAGACAATGATTTATTTATTGGTTCTCATATCAATCAAAAAGCAGAAGAACTAAATAAATTCCTTAAAATACACGGATTTGATTCAATACAACTTGGCCCACCAGGGTTAACAAAACTATCACCATACACTTCATCAGTAAATTCAAAAAACTATATCTACACAGATTTTGAAAAATTCGCAACAAAAGAGTATGCAAAAATACTCTCTATAAGCAATGCTCAAAATGACATTGAAAATGCAATAAAAAATGTAGATAGACACAGAACCTACGAAAACAGCTCAGACCAAACAAACTTCAATAAGGCTTTTTATGTTGCAGACAAACTATATGAAAAAGCGTACTACAACCTTATAAACAAGGTAAAAGCAAAAGATGAAGATGCACTCCAATTAAACAAAGAATTCCAAAACTTTAAAAAATCAAACCAATGGTTAGAAAAAGATGCAGTGTTTATTCAAATTAGAGATGAATTGGGAATGGATGACAATTTCTTTGAATGGCCATATATGTATAAAAATTTATTTGATTATATAGAAAATCCTAATTCACCCCATCACGATGACGCAAAACTGTTTTACAAAAATTTCAACAAAAAGTATAAAAAAGACCTAGATATATACAAATTTAAACAATTTATAATTAATAAACAAGAACAAGAATTTAAGAAAATAAACGGAAAGCTACAATACACATCCGATGCAATCATTGGTTTCCATATGATGGACTTTTATTCAAATAAAAATGCATTTCTTAAAGATTACAGAGTAGGGACACCATATGGGGGCGAAGGCAGACCTGTAAATGGTTCCATATGGGGCAACAATCAAACTTGGGACATACCTGTACTAGACCCTAAAAAGCTTTTTATAAAAGATAAAAATGGCAACATTACAGGCTTAGGTATAGCTGGAAAACTCTTAAGACAAAAATTTGAAAGACTGATTGATACATACGAAAATATAAGAATTGACCACGCAATTGGGCTTGTTGATCCTTGGATTTACAATAAAGACAAAGTAGAAGTAAAACTCGGACGATATGATGATGAAAACCCCAATGTCCCAGAACACATCATATATAAAAATGCACATGGCGCAAACATAAGCATGATTCACAAAGAAAACGCCTATGGATACGACAAGGGATGGGGAACAGAAATTACAGATAAAATAAACAAAGATATAAAAAACATGCCAGACCTGGACCCAGATGGAGATTATGCCAAAATACTGGATAAAATTTTATTACCACTATTCAAAGAAAAAGGTATAAATCCAGAAGATATGGCTTGGGAAACACTAGGATGCGATACAGAAAAATTCAGAGAAGTATTTAACAAAGAAAGAAATGGAAAAGTCCTTCCAGAAATCACATCAGCATACGAATGGCAAGTACAAAAAAGACTAGCCGACCCAAGACATAAAAACAATACAGTCTTACTGGGTTCTCACGACCATCCTCCATTTGCACAAGTTTGTGATGACACATTTTATTCACAAAAAAACTGCAATAATGGAATATATGAAGAAAACTACATTGTCGGTAGCTTATTTCCAGAACTGAATAATGCAGAACGAAGCAACATAATGAATCAACTTAAATGGGATAGACGACTTCGTGTAAAACTAAAATTTGCTGAGATGTTACGCTATGGAGAAAAAATCCAATTATCATTTATGGACTTTTTTGGATTAGACAAAACATATAACTATGCAGGCACACAAAATCCACAAAACTGGAAATTAAGACTAAAAAAATCATACAAAGAAGATTACTATGACACATTAAACTGGAAACCTGGTGAAAATGGTGTATACAAAATAGCTCTTAATATGCCAGAATTGCTTAAACGAGCAGTAATATCAAAAATAAAAACAGAAAAATGCGGAGATTTTGAAAAATACCAGCCTTTGATACAAAAACTCGATAAGTACGAAAAAATATTAAAAGAGTAATCTAACATTACAATACAGCAATAACATAGATTGCTAGCACAGATTAATCGTAATACTTAATAGAATCTTGATAATGTTCGCAATTACGAACTTCAACTTTTCCATGTAAGTTTTCTGTTTTATTTATAAAATTTGAATTATTAGAAAATAATGTATCTTCACTAAAAACTTTGCCAAGTATATTAGAATGATCAAATTCAACTTTTTCAGCATGTAAATTTTTAAATACCAAGCTATCTTTCAATTTTATATAATCTGTACCATCACCACAATTAATTGATGCTAACTGGGAATTGAAAACACTAATCTTGTCATCTCCAGCACGCAAATCAAGAGCATTTAGCGCACCACTATTACGCATCTCTATATTGTCATTACCATCAGATCCAACTAGGCTACCAATAAAAACATTATTGATAACAACTTTATTATTTTCATCAATATGTACTGTAGCTTGTTGCTTCTTGTTGTGAGGTGTCCAAATATCAATTTTTACACCATTCTTGAGTTCAACATATTCAGTTCGTCCTTCTTTTACGACACCTTTATAATCAGATTTATTTATAAGTACACCTTTGACATTTATTACTTCATTACCCATACAAAAACACCTCTATTAAATAAACTCGTATATTAATAAAGGTGTTTTTTACAGTTGAAATTCAAATATTTATATTTTTGTTACAAACTTTACATACTATACAGCAAATCTAAAGTGTACTATGTCACCATCTTGGACAACATACTCTTTACCTTCTAAACGTGTAAGTCCTTTTTCCTTTGCAACAGCATATGAACCACACTTAACAAAATCATCATAACTTGTAACTTCTGCTCTGATAAAACCTTTCTCAAAGTCAGTATGGATGACCCCAGCCGCTTGCGGAGCTTTAGCACCAGCAGGAATTGTCCAAGCTCTAACTTCAATCTCACCAGCAGTAATGTAAGTTCTCAAATCCAAAAGGTGATAAACAGCTTGAATCATTCTTTCAATACCAGAGCTTTCAACACCCAACTCAGCAAGGTAATCTTTTTTCTCTTCATCACCAAGTTCAGATAACTCAGCCTCAATTTTTGCAGAAATAACTACAACATCAGCATTGTGACTTTTTGCATACTCTCTAACTTTTTCAACATAATCATTACCTGTTGCCAAATCGGTTTCTGAAACATTGGCGGCATAAATTACAGGCTTTGTAGTCATCAAATGCATAAGTTTAATATAAGGCAATTCATCCTCATTAAAATGATCTTTTACATTGACAAATTTACCATCTTCCAATAATTTTAAAAGTTTTTCAACAATAGCCAATTCTGCAACTGCATCTTTATCGCCAGTTTTTGCAACCTTAGTAAGACGTTGTTGACGTTTCTCCAAACTAGCCATATCAGCCAGTGCAAGTTCAGTATTAATAGTTTCAATATCATCTATAGGATCAACTTTACCTGTAACATGGATTGTATTTGGATCATCAAAGCATCTTACAACCTCAATAATTGCATCAGTTTCTCGAATATTTGCCAAAAATTGGTTACCCAATCCCTCACCTTTACTAGCACCTTTTACAAGTCCAGCAATATCAACAAATTCAATAGCAGTCGGCACAACTTTTTCAGTCTTAACCAATTTTTGTAATATGTACAACCTTTCATCCGGTACAGTAACAACACCTACATTAGGTTCGATAGTACAAAACGGATAATTAGCGCTCTGCGCATTTGCAGTAGACGTCAAAGCGTTAAACAATGTTGATTTCCCAACGTTAGGTAATCCTACAATCCCAGCTCTTAACAATTTTATTCCCTCATTTTTGTAATGCTTACTCCAAGATTACTAGAAACAAAGGGGGTTTTCAATATAAAAAATCCAAGCCAATTGTAGCTATACATGGTAAAATGATAACAAATAATCTAACAAGGAGTTAATAATGAAACGTGCAATAATTATAGTTATAGATTCAATGGGTTGTGGAGCAATGCCTGACTGCAAAGAATATAATGATATCCCAGAATGTAATACACTTTGCAATGTTGCAAAAGCAAATGGAGGTCTCAATATTCCGACTATGCAAAAAATGGGATTAGGAAATATTGCGGACATTACAGGCGTAGCTAAAGAAGAATCTGCAATTGCTCAATACGGAATTATGCAAGAAGTTTCCAAAGGGAAAGATACAACAACAGGACACTGGGAAATTGCTGGATTGGTTCTTGATGAGCCATTTAGAGTTTATCCTCAAGGTTTTCCACAAGATGTTATTGAAAAATTCATAGAAAAAACAAACTGCGGTGGAATTTTAGGCAACTATCCTTCATCTGGTACAAAAATAATCGAAGACCTGGATAATGAACATCAAAAAACAAAATTCCCAATCATCTATACAAGTGCCGACAGTGTTTTTCAAATTGCAGTTAATATAGATATAATCCCTCTAGAAAAGCTCTATGATATGTGCAAAATTGCAAGAGAAATACTTATTGGAGAACATAATGTATCCAGAGTTATTGCAAGACCATACAAAGTTGTGAATGGAAAACCAACAAGAATTTCAAAAGACAGAAGAGACTATTCTGTAGAACCACCAAAACCAACTTTATTAAACGAAATATTAGAAAAAAATGGTAGAGTTGTTGGTATAGGAAAAATAGAAGACATATATGTAAAATCAGGAATTTCTCACGCAATACATACTGGCTCAAATAAAGAAGGACTTGAATTAACATTAAAAGCAATCAACGGAAACTTGAGTTTACAAGAAATCGAAATTGCAAAAACATCTGATAACGTGGAAACAGAACTTATATTCACAAATCTTGTTGACACAGATATGTTATTTGGTCATAGAAATGATTGGAAAGGTTACGCAAACGCAATTGAAGAAATAGACAATTTTCTACCAAATATCATATCCGCTATGCAAGATGATGACATTCTGTTTATAACTGCAGACCACGGATGCGATCCAACTGTTCCAGGCACAGACCACACAAGAGAACAAGTACCACTTCTTGTCTACTCAAAAAAACAAAATTTTGAACAAGGTAAAGACCTCGGAACAATAAACACATTTGCATACATTGCTGAAGAAACAAAAAAATGGTTAAACATATAAACTTTACGACATATGCAAGATGTGCTATTTTAATAGCAAGAGAATATAATTATTTAGAATGAATATGAAATACGAACGCTGGTACGATAAAGATCCTGATCTAAGTCATTTAATGAGATTCTTAGAAACATTAAACGAAGAAATCAGAGAAGAAGTCGCTAGAGATTTAATACAAATAATATTATCTGAACTAGGAACGAACAAAGATATTGAAATATCACAGCTTAACCAGCTAAAAATAACAAACTACAAACGTTGGTATGATACCAATTTGTCACTACATTCAGCTATTGAGATAATTAAAAATCTTGATAAAAATTACAGAGAAGAAATAATAGCAATGATAATGGAATCAGTAGTACAAATTCTAGCAGAGTATAATTATGATCAAAAACAAGAATAAAAATGTACTAGTCACTGGGGCATCAAAAGGCATTGGGAAAAGTATAGCAAGAGCATTTGTAGATAACGGCTACAACGTTTATATTTGTGCAAGAAATGAGCAGAAATTAAAAGAAACATTAATCGAAATTAATGCAAAAAAATATTTTGTATCAGATTTAACAATCATAGAAAACTGCAAAGAACTAATCAATAACATTATTGAAGATGCAGGCTCTATTGATATATTAATAAACAACGCAGGAGATTATATATACTCCGCAATTGAAAAAACAAAAGAATACGATATAAACAGACTAATTGATTTAAATATAAAAGCACCATATTTACTAACAAAATATGCAGTAGAAAATATGAAAAAAAATAACTGGGGACGAGTTATTAACATTGGATCTATAAGTGGTATCGTCGGTGAATCAAATGCATCTTTATATTCAATGACAAAATCAGCATACACAGGATTTTCAAAATCCCTAGCACTTGAACTAGCCACAAACAACATAACAATTAACACAATCAACCCAGGATGGGTTGAGACTGAATTAGCACAAAACGCAATTGAGGAAAGTGATTTCACCTATCAGGAAGAAATCGAAATGATTCCACAAAAAAGATTCATACAGCCATACGAAATTGCAGAACTTGCAATATACTTAGCATCAGAGAATGCAAAAGGAATGACTGGTCAAAACATAAGTCTTTGCGCAGGATTAAGCTCAGGTTAATTTTATACTAAAGTTGTAGATTTTTAGCGATAAATCATCTATCAAGATGATTATGTCACCATACTATAATGATAATTTAAAAAGGTACCCAAAATACGAATTTTTAGATAAGTATATGAGTATCTGAATAAATATTTAGTAAGGAAGGCGAAATGGACAAGATGAAAATCTCACAAACAACAAAATTCGGAATGTTCAAACCTTTGTCAAAAAATGAAAGACAAGAGGTACATTCTAATCCTTTTGGTATTAACTTTAAAGGAAATGTATTAGCAGCTGATGTATTTGAATCATCAAAAGCAAAAGAAACAACAGCAACAAAATCAAATCCGTTTGAAAAAATTACAGGAAAATCAAAAATGGTTGCTAGTGCAGTAGTTGGTTCAATGAATTCATTCAATGAAGCTTTCCGCACAAGAATCAATTCAATCATTTCATTCGGTAGACAAATAAAAGATAACATTGTAAATTCTTGGGAATTTGCAAAAAATACAGAAATCAAACTTGATTTCAAAGGATTGACTGAATCAATCGCTTCAAAATTCAACAATCAATATAGCGTAAACAATCTTTTAAAACAGCCTGTTGATGATTTAAGTGCATTGTTTGCAATTGAACATCAAGCATACAAAGAAAGTTTGAAAGCGTAGGTCTATAATGAAAACAAATAGAATTGACAATATTATCGAAGCATTAGGCAGACATGAAGACCCAAAATCAATTAGCGTTTTGGAAGAAATCGGAACAAATTCTGAAATCGATGAAATCAGAGAAAAAACAGCACACGCTCTAATCAGAAAAAACTCACCAGAAGCATTAAAAGTTGTTATTGCTTCAGCTGGTAAAGGCATTAAAACATTATCAAAAGGAATCAAAAACCACAAA
>JAZSES010000151.1:0-2347 GCA_045531805.1 Candidatus Limenecus sp.
GAAATGCTCGAAACCTATGAGCAATACGGACATATAACAAACGAACACAAGTATAAAGAGCTTGTAGACCGTTTGAAATGGAAAAATGAGCAAGGCAAGGGCGAACGCTGGAAAGTTGAAGATATTAAAAGATATTCAAGAATGAATTTTGATAACGAAGATTTTACAGAGTTTGATTTTGCATACTTGGTTAATATGTTATATGCAAAATGTTGCCGTGAGTTTTCAGAAATGAGTTTTTATATCAAGCTTGCTAAATGTTTACTTCAAGACGATGACGAGGAAACAAGATTGTACCGAGGCGCAGAGCACCACGGACGAAAGCATCAGCGCCAAGGTATGCAAGCAAGATATGAAGATTACGCAGACTATGACGAAGAAAACCGCAGAGGGCGCAGACGATATAGAAGTGAATCGGATTACAGAAACGAAGATTACCGCTATGAAGATTATAGAAACGAGGATTATAGATATGAAGATGCTAGAAGGTATCGAAACGAATCTGAAGATTATGACTCACGCTATCGCGATAGTCGTGTAGGGTTTCGCTAAGGTTTAACCCCTCTTTTGAGGGGTTTTTTATTGCAAAAATGCCCGTTTTTAAACCTTCTAAAGTAAAGATAGCAATTAAAATGAGGGTAAAATATGGCAGATGCTTTAAAAACTTTTAGAGAAGGTGAAGATATTTTAGCAAGTGAAACCAACGATAACAATCAATACTTGCTATCTAAACTTTCAGATAACGCAGCGCAAGTACAACAATATGTAGAAGGCGAAGTTGCAACAATTAAATCAAACGTAGCTTCTGTACAAGCTACATTGCAAAACAATATTGATGAATTAGACGCAAAGAAACCTATTTATGTTGTAGAATCAGGCAGCAATGAGAATGGGAGTTTTAGAATTTGGTCTGATGGCTTTAAACAGCAGTGGGGGGAGTATAACGCTTCTAGTAATGATGTAACTGTTACTGTACCTAAACAATTTAACACAACAAATTATTTTGTAACTGCTCAATTTTCTGTTACTGCAGGTGCAAAATTTGAGGGCGGAGATACTTATACTTGGGGCGGTCCAGCGGTTATTAATAGAACAACAGCGACATTTGTTGTTCACGGTAGGGCAAGCTGGCACGGTATTTGGTATGCGTGTGGATTTTAGGGGGTAGAACAATGGCATATATAGTAGAAACAAGTGGAAATATAACGCTAGTACAGGGCGATAGTATAGAATTAGTTATTAATGGTATACCAACAGACCAGAATTATAAAGTTTATTTTGCTGCGCAAGATGAAGAACGTGTGCCAGTAGGTAATGAAATAGAAGTAGACTCTTTAAATCAACCCTCTGTAACAATAAAACTTTTAGGCAATTATACTAACCAGTTTGTTGTACCTGAAGATAAGAAAAGCCAAAAGTATTACTACGGAGTTAAGCTTTGCTCTGTGCAAGACCAAACAGAAGATACTTTGTTATTAGGTGAAAGTGTTATAGGCGGTCAAAACACAATTACTGTTTATCCAAGAAAAGTTGAGGGTATTTAGTTATGACAGATAAAGTTATTCACGTAAACGTAACATCTACCAAGTCTCAAAGGGTAAGTGTTTCACCTGGTAATGTTCAAAATGAAATTACTGCAACTCCTGACAGCTCACAATATTATAGCAACTTGGCAAAAAACTGGGCTATTGGTGCGGGATTAATTCTTAATGAAGACTATTCATCAAAGCATTACGCTAAAGAGTCTGCAAATAGTGCTTCTAGTGCTAAGAACTATGCAGATGCTTCACAAACAATCTATCAAAATGTACAACAAATAGCTAATACCGCTTTAACAGATATTGAAGATGCTAGAGTTGATGCAATAGGTGATATTACTACTATAAAAAGTGAAAGTATTGCAAACATAAACACAGCTAAAACAGAAGCAGTAAATGCTGTTACAACTACTAAAAACAATGCTGTAACAGAAATCAACAAAGAGGTAACAGACGGCAAAAAAGAGCTAAATGACATTATTGAAGCTGGTGGTTTAAATATTAACGACAAACTCACCAACTGCTTACTAGAAGTACCACAAAACATTAAGCTTGAACTTGCTAACGGTGTATTGACTCTTAAAGCCGGTTCTAAGGTTATTGTGCCTAATGGGGCTGGGGTGTTTGAGGAAGCAATATTATCAACTGATTCCACAGTTTCAAATGGAGGCGCTTCAGGTAATAAATTTTTCTTTTGGAGGCCTGATGAAAATGGTTGGTATGGAATAGTACAGAGTAATTGTCATTCAGGACCAACTCAGCCTACATCAGGACAACTATGGTACAATACTTCTGATAATAAAATATAT
>JAZSES010000053.1:0-6735 GCA_045531805.1 Candidatus Limenecus sp.
CGATCCGACTTCATATAGTATGGTCATAGTTCCTTCTCTTCTGCAAGTAAGAGCACGCTTACTGTCATCATTGAGTCTACGATAACTTACATCTTTTACATCTTCAGAGAATACTACCCAGCCATTAAACTTTTTGAAAAACTCTTTTAATTGACAATCTTCTTTAATAAGCTTTGTTAATTTCTTTTTATCAAAAAATTTATTAGATTTTAGAACAAAATTTTTACCATCTTCAAAAACAGTATTTTTAACAAATTTAACCCCTTTTAATCTTTGAAAAGATGTGCTTGTAGTTTTATTTTGTGCTTGTTGAATTGGGCTAATTCGCATAATACACTATTCCTTAATCTAGTAAACAAATTATATTATAAAAGTAGAAAACGTGCATTATAATTATTCCTTTAAATTTCAAATTTTTCAAAACTCCCAAATTGGACTTATTATGGACTTAGCTCAAGTCCCTCTCCAAGGGGGAGGATTAGGGTGGGGGCTAGTCTTTAATAGAATTTATAGTCCAATAAAAGTCCATTTTCGTCCAGTTTGAAATTTATTTTTTAACTCACTTCCAATCGCCAAAACCTAGCTAGATTGCCTCGCTTTGCTCGCAATGACGAAAAACACTTCCGAGCAAACTACTCAAAAAAATACAACACGCCCAATTGGTAAGATGCTGAAACAAGTTCAGCATGACAGTTTTATGATTTTACTTCCACCCAAACTACTCATTAAAATACAATTGAAAGAATATAATGAGTAACAAAAGTCACTTTTTGAGTAGTTTGAAATTTGATTCTCAGCGAACTCCCAACAGCTATGATTCAATATTGTTGGGCTGAAAGCCCAACATACATTTTGTTTGCTTCCGATCAAAACGGACAATAAAATACAGTGAAAGTTTCTGTTTAATGCGAGGCGCAGAAAGGGGTGAGGTTTTCCTATGTAAAATTGAAATAAAATTAAATTAAATAATGGAGACGAGGGGAATCGAACCCCTGTCCGAAATGGAATGCAGCAAACATCTACGAGCGTAGGTGCATTTTAGCTCACTTTAGCAAGGAAAGCGTCCATAACCTAATCTAAAGCAAAGTAGTTTCAAGAGATACGCTCCTTGAGAAAAGTCTTGATACGGTTAATTCTCATCCCCGTACTGCGTCTTGCATGGTTGACCCTACACGGCGGCAAGCTGGCTATGCAGAGTGGGCACAGTTCAGTTTGTCGAACTGTCGGTTACTAAGCAGCGATTCTAGCTGCGTTTCTGCCGAAATTGCCTACGATAACGTTGTCGTTAGCGTTTAATTTAAATTGCTCGTTGATAACCGAGAACAGCGCTCGGACTCGCAGTCTGATACAAACTATCACCCCGTCAAATCCAAAACGTCCCCATATTTATATTTCAATGTACCGTATTATCTATTATAGCACAATTAGGACTAAATATTATACATTTGTTCAATGAATGTGTTAAACAATCTAGTTATAATAATTGTGGTATGACAAAGATTTTATTAGTATTGTTTTTAATGAGATTGTTTGGAATAAATTTTTATTAGTTTATTGTCTCATACATTTTTTTTATTTCTTGTATATCTTGCCACATAAGCCACTTGGGGCTACCTTTTTCTCTCGAATCATTTCTCAACAAGTACGATGGATGGAAAATTGGCATCATTTTCGCACCATGAGGACCATCAAACCATTGCCCTCTTACCTTTGTAATTCCACGAGCATCTTCAAGAAACGATTGAACAGCAATGTTTCCACACAAGAGAATTATTCGAGGCTTAAGTGTATTCACTTGAATATCAAGATATTCTCTACAAGCAACTTTTTCTTCTGGCAAAGGATTTCTATTATCTGGTGGACGACATTTAAGAGTGTTGCAAATATATACATCTTTTTGTCTTGATAATCCGACAGATTCAAAAATTCTATCCAAAAGTTGTCCTGCTTTGCCAACAAATGGCTCTCCTTTTTGATCCTCCCAATATCCTGGAGCTTCGCCTATGAGCATAAGTTTGTGATTTGGTATGCCAGCTGAGAAAACAGATTTTGTCCGAGTTTTACAGAGTGCACATTTAGTACATTGGGCACACTTTTTGCGTGTTTCTTCCAAAATTTGGTTAATTTCTTTTTGCATAATCATATTAAAACATAAAGCCAGCTTGGTGTGTTTATTTGACCAAGTTGGCTTTATGTTTTTTAATAAGAATTTATCGACTTACACTCGAATATCAATTGGTGATTTCAATTGATCTGGTGTTATTGTTGATGGGTCTTGTGGTACAGCATTGACAGCTCCTTGCAATAATTGCAGTGCAATTGCGCCTTGCTGTTTTTGCATCGCCATAGATTGACAAACCATCTGTAAACTCAATGTTTGTGAAGCCATTGCAGAACTTATTGAATTGCTCATAATTCTATTTCCTATATTAAATGGGGTAACTTTTTATACATCTTTAATATACCACATTGAATTTTTTTTATAACTATACAGATGATGTATTTTTTTATTTGGCAATACAAATGTAAATTAATGTAACAAAGCATTGTTATGTTCTAAAGTTTTAGTGAATTAGGTCGATATAGATAATAGAAAGGCAATAACTATGTTTAATAGGGAAAGTTTGATATTGCTTTTCGTTAAGTATCAATAAAAGGGCAAAAGGAGTCAACATGGTACAAGGTGTCGGCGGAACAGGTTCATCAGGTTCAATAAAAAATACAATTGCATATCAGACTTTTTATGAGATGTATTTAAAGTCTGGTGAGAAAAATTTGGATTTTGAGTCTTGGCTCAAATTAACAGGTAAAATGGGACGTTTTCTTGAACGAGTTGAAAATTATGTTGAAACTGGTGATGAGGAAAACGGTGATGATACAAAAGACACTCTGAATGGAAATAGACATCTTTCAAATTCAACAGGGGCTCTTTATCAGTCAGTAGATGATGAAACTTTTTATGAATTTGATTGGGATAGTGGTTCTTACAATGCAATACAGGGTAAAGATGCAGCTGCAAAAGCATTGGGTCTTCCTGATGGTGAAGATGTTGATACTATAAGTCTTGGTTATATGACTGCTAAGATTACTAACTATACTTTTGGTAATCTTGATGATGGACAAGATGGTACAAAGCAAACTGTTTATAACAAATATGCCAATGTATCATATGTTCAACAGGAGTTTGATATTCACTATATAATGAATGCTTTATTGATTGATCCGTCTGATCCTCAATATCAAATTGCAAAAGGTATTTTTGATGATTTGTGTTTGCATGTCAATCAGTGGTTACCAGTGGCTGACCAAGAAGAGTTAGATAAAGTTGCTGCAGAGTATGGTAATAATTCGGCTGAGTACAAGGCTAAACTTCAAGAAGTAATGTTGGCAAATCTAGATCAAGCAAATGAATGGGTTGAAGAACATAACCATGTTGCAAACACTAATGCAGGTTCGCTAGGTGAAGCTACTGATTTGTATCCTGATGCTGCAACAGGTGAAGCTGGTGTCAATGGTTCTACTTCTAGTGGTGAGACGTCACAGGAAAGTACTGATGATGTTGATTATGACATGAACAATGTGTTGACTGCTGCAGGAATGTCCACGGCTTATGCACGAGGCGAAGAACGTAAAGTTGAAAGTACTGATAACTCAGAAGGGAATCGCCGAAAAGAATTACAAGCAATGATGGATGAGGACTTGGTCGCTATCGCTAATGCCTTGTCTTCACAACTAGGAGATCAGTTGACTGATGAAATTCAGACTTATATAAATAAAGCTATTTCTACAACAGCTGGTAAAACAGAGCTTATTGATACTTGGTCTGAAAAACATGGTTTCTTAAACATGCATAAGAAAACTCTTGGTAAGTACAATATAAAAGAAGTTGCAGATACGTTTTTTGCAGAGTTCGATACACTTTGTAAGAATAAGGGTAAAACTACTGAAGAGGTAGCGGCAGAAGAGAAAGCTGCAGAAGAAAAAGCTGCGAAAGAAAAAAATGATTACAAAACATTGTACAACTATGATATGGCTTCTATTGCTAAAGATGCAGGTGTAAAGGATACGCAAGTTATTAATGTTAGTACTGCTGCTGAAATTAAACAAAAAGCAATGAATGAAGTAGTGCAACCTTTGATTAATAAGCTTAAATCCAAAATGTCTGGTAAAAGTATAAGTGATGCTGATTTAGAAAAAATATTAAATTATGCCGCTGAAAAAGCACTGGCTAATACAACGGAATGGGCTAGTACATCAAACAACTATGTTTACAATATAGATGCAGATATAGTTGTAGACAAGTTTGAAACGGCTGTAAAAGAAGCGATTAAAGCTAAAGGTTATGACTTTTAATAATTAAAACCGACTCAAAAGAGTCGGTTTTGTTATTTTTATTATTTTTTAATTTCTTCAGTTCCAGGGAATTCGTTTTTACCAGTTCTAAGGAATGTAATGTAGTATTGTATTTTAGGAATTATAGTTGATAGGAATAGTGCTGATACACCCATTGCAGTTCCCATATATAGTCCATTTCTGACCATATTACGTTTGTTTAATTCAAGCATTCTTTCTGCGGTAACAGTTCCTGTTTTTTCAGCATCTTTTATAATTGCTTTTACGTAATTTATAATTTCACTGCGTTTTGCTTCTATATCGTTTTGAGAGATATATCTGTATGCATCAGTTAATGGTTTTGTATCTTTTCTTTTTGCAAATAAATCTTCTTTCTTAAATATGTTGTTAAGCACATCACTCATAAATTCAGGTTCTCTGATTGCTCCACCTTTGAAGATATCTTTAACTTGAGATTCTGTGATTATTTTTTCTGTTGTTTTTGTTTCGTCAAAGTATTTGGCTGGTTGTAGCATATCAGCCATTTTTCTTGCAATCTGTTTGAAAGAAGCTCTTTTTTCTGGCTGGATAAATTGGTCAACTTTAGCTTCAAATTCACTGAGTTTCATTATTCTGTTTGGTAATTCTTGTTCTTTTGTAATCAAGCCGAAGAATTGTTTTTTAGGCGCAGGTTTTACTCGGTGAGAGAAGAATTTTTCAAATACTTGTTTTTCGGAATCTGTCAAATCTTTACCCAAGGCCATTTCCTTAAATTCTTGAACATTTACAACTCTGTCCATTCCTTTTTCGGCCATTTTGTCAATGAGGTGGTTATGAACTTTCATCGCACTCATTGGATTGAGCTTTGTATTCAAGCCTGCAAATGAATCTTTTTTATTCATGAAGTTAACTATATGCGGTACAGAGAAGCAATAGAAGTAGATAGAGGAAATATCTCTGAACATAATTTCTACACGTTCATCGTTGTTTCTTGCGTTTAGTGTTCTGCCAGAAACTGTACCTACGTCTGTACCTAGCAATTTCCAAACATCATTGGTTTCAAAATTTTGTACAATTCTAAGCCAAGTGTCAGCACCTTTGAAGCTTGGTTTGGTTGCATTTTTGTTGTTTTCATTTCTGCTAGCTTTAAAGTTTTCAACTGCATTTATAGAGACATCTTTTGCTGAGAACATTAAAAGTTTATTTTTTGCTTCTTTTATAGTTAATTTTGTTTTTGCTGGATCTGGACCTTTTGTATTGTTCGGGTCAGATTTGTCCATTTTTCCGAATATATATTTTGTAATTCCTTGGTTTACTTTTGGGATTACATAACCAATGAATAAACAAGCAGTGATTAAACTTGCTGCTGTTTTGCCTACGGAATATTTAGCTAAGCTATTTTTCAATGCATCTCTTTTTTCTGGAGTGAAATGGAGAGATTTTGAAATTTTACTTACAAAATTATTGAATGGTGTTCTTGTCGCATCTCTACCAACATCAGGCATGTTTTCTGGTATTTTTAAGAATTTTTCGCCTAATTTTGAGTATAATTTTCCAAACATTGTTGCACCGAACAACCAAAATACTGCGGCTAGTGATTCTTCGGTAACCCTTTCACGAGCTTCTACAAAACCATCCCTTTGATAAGCTTGATATGTTCTACCACCAGTAACTGTACCTTCAAGGAGTAATACAGGTAAAATTGCTCCGTCTTTACCAAGTTTAGTGACGAATTTTCTAAGATGTGATGGTTTTGCTATTTTATATGCTACAGGGTTTAGGGTCATACTAATCTATTTTTTATCTATTTGATTATTTAATGTTCCTCAAGATTTATTTTTGCATGAACATGTGTCAAAAATTAGTGCTTTTGTTACACTTGTTTACATTACTATACAATTACGTCGTAGGCTTTTAGGGGTTGACCTCCATTTAATGATAAAGAGTATGCTGCAACTTTACCTTTTTGTGGCGGATGATTGTAAGATGTTTCTGCAATCATTGGGTCACGTTGTCTGTAAATCTCGGCTACTCTGTCATCAAGAACTTTAGTTGATTGTTTGTAAAGCTCTGCTACATAATCCATTTCAGGGTCGTATAAATTTTTTGTTTTTTCTGTCCAGTATTTGGCTTGCATTCTGTAAGCATCTTGTTCTTCGCAAATTGATGTATATGGGTCATTGTCTTTTCCATGTACAAATTCGTGGATAAGATAAGCGCCTGTGATTCTTGGATCTGCATATGTGTATTCATCTGTTATTGATATTTTTCTTTTAGAATGTTCATATTGCGCAATGTTTGAACGTCCACCCATTTTTGCAGTTTTGTCGAAAGATACATTTATGTCTTTCATTGAATTTGTATAACCTTTAGGAAGAAAGTCTTTTGCAATTTTTATAGCTT
>JAZSES010000204.1:0-5799 GCA_045531805.1 Candidatus Limenecus sp.
TCAGACAGATATGCATCTGTGGACCTAGACAAAGTTCTAAAAGGTTATAAAAAAACAACAACAATAAACAACAATATCCAAAAACAAGAAGCAGACATAAGAGTTTTTATAGTTGACGCACAAAAAAATGTTGTTGCAGCAACTACAGATGCCGAAAGAAAAAAACGTGAAGAAAAATATGCAAAAGAACTCAAATCAAAAATGGAAAAATTACAAAAAGATAAAATTTCAGCACTTCAGGGTCTTGAAAAAGATGTAAGAGCCGCAATAGATGCAGAAGGCAAAAAAGGAACATATAAACTAATCCTCACAAGCAACAATGCATTATATGGCGCAGAAGATATAACAAACGATATTATCAAAGCACTAAACTCAAAAAAATAAACAAAAAAAGAGCTTTCCAAAGAAAGCTGTTTTTTTACTGTCCAAATTTACAATCCTAATTCTTTCAAAACACCATCAAGTGCTATTTTGACATGAGCATAATTCAATCCACCCTGCATATACGCTGCATAAGGTTCTCTCAATGGACCATCTGCAGAAAGTTCAATCGTTGAGCCTTCGATAAAACTACCCCCTGCCATAATTAATTTATCCTCATAACCTGGAACATCATCTGGTATTGGTGTCAAATAAGACTCAACTGGCGAATTATGCTGTAATGCTCTACAAAAAGCCAACAATGGCTCAGGTTTTCCAAATTCAATAGTTTGTATAAGATCAGTTCTTGGTTGAGACGGTTTTGGATTTGAAACAAAACCAATATCTTCAAACACTTGAGAAGCCAAGATAGAACCTTTAACTGCTTCTGCAACAATAGACGGTGCCATAAATAGACCTTGAAATATCAAGCGAGATTGGTTCAACATCGCACCACCAGCTGCACCAATACCAGGAGCAGTCAAACGCATTGCAGCCTGTTCAACGAACTCTTCTTTCCCTGCAATATAACCACCTGTTTCAACAATACCACCACCAGGATTTTTTATTAGAGAGCCAGCAACTATATCTGCACCAATTTCCAATGGTTCTTTTTCTTCGACAAATTCACAATAACAATTATCAACAAAACAAATACAATTTGGATTTTTAGACTTAACTATATCGATAATTTTTTTTGTTGCACCAATATCCAAAGATTTTCTTGTTGAATAACCTCTTGAACGTTGAATAGTTACCATATTTACATTTTTATCAATAGTTTTTTCGAGCCTTTCATAGTCGACATCCCAATTATCAATCAATGGTATTTCTTCATACAAAACACCATGTCCCATCAACGATGCTCTATGATTACCACGAGTACCAATAACTTCTTCCAATGTATCATATGGTGTACCAACTACAGAAACTAATTTTTCACCATATCTTAAATTCCCAAATAATGCACAAGCGATTGCGTGAGTACCTGATACAAAATGGTTTCTAACAACAGCTGCCTCTGACTTAAAAACATCAGCAAATACATTGTCTAAAGCTTCACGACCCAAATCATCATGCCCATAACCACTTACACTAGAAAAATGCTCCAAACCTATTTTATACTTTCGAAAAGCTGATAAAACTTTTTCTTGATTATATTCTTTAATTTTGTCTACTCTTTTAAAATACGATAAAACCTTTTCTTCGGCTGCATCAATAATTTTATTCATAAAATCTAATCCTCACTAATCAAACTAATGATAACAAAAAATCACCTGAACAAACAGTTCAGGTGATTCATATGTATAAATTTATTAATACAAAGTATATTTAATAACTGTGTTATTACCTTGTTCAGTAATATACAAATTATTATCTTTAACAATCAGATAATATGGATTTGTAATACCTTTCATAAATTCAAACACCTGACCTGCTTTGTTTATTTTAAGAATATTATTTTTCGCATAATTTGCAACATAAATATTATCCATAGCATCAATTGCCAAACCAATTGGACCACCTAACATAGGACTTTTTGTATATAATTGACTTTGACCGTTTGGATAAACTTTATAAATGCAATTGTCTGTATAACTAGCAACAAACAAAACACCTTGCGAATTCACTGCCAACCCAGTAGGACCAGAAAATTTGTCAATAATTTTCTTATTATTAGCAAGTGCGGTATTTGCATTTGATAAAGCATTTTTTGCAGCTTCTTTTTGAGCAGCAGTAACAATCAAATTTTTTAGACTTTTAGCATTACCATACTGTTCATCAGAATCTTTAATTTTAGCTATATAAAACAGAGCTCTCTCATAATTACCAACTCTATAGTACAATTCAGCCAATTTAACAATAGTTTCAGAATCAGTCGGATTCAACTGATTAATCTTTGAAAAACAAGCAATTGCAGATTGATAACTTTTCAAGTACTCATACAAAGAACCCAAATTGTAATATGCATCAACAAAATCAGGATCTTTCTGGGTTGCTATTTTGAAAGAATTAATAGCTTTTGCATATTCACCTTTTGAATAAAAATCCAACCCCTCATTGTAATGCATTGCACCTTCAGTAGTATAAGCTTGTGCAGAAGTAGCAAAAGCCGAACCAAGCAAAAGTGATAAACCTAAAATTACGAATATTTTTTTCATTCTAACTCCAATCACTATTCTTATAATTGTACTTGTTTTTTATGAAAATCAGTAGCCTGTTCAAATGAATAAGCCATATTGAACATTTTTTCTTCTCCTAAAGCTGGAGCTAAAATCTGAAGCCCAATAGGCATACCATCAGAATCAAATCCACAAGGTAAACTCATACCAGGAATACCCGCCAAGTTAGCCGTAATAGTTCCAATATCCATTAAATACATACTCAACGGATCAGAAACTTTTGAACCAATTTCAAAAGCCGTGCTTGGGCACGTTGGTGAAACCAAAATATCAACTTTCTCAAAAGCTCTATCAAAATCTTCTTTTATCAAACGTCTTATCTGTTGAGCTTTTTTGTAATAAGCATCATAATACCCAGCGCTCAAAGCATAAGTACCAAGCATTATTCTTCTCTTAACCTCATCCCCAAAACCTTCAGCACGAGTTTTCGTATACATTTCCAAAAGATTTTTGGGATTTTCAGTTCTATGACCATATTTTACACCATCAAACCTTGCAAGGTTTGAGCTAGCTTCAGCAGTAGCCAAAATATAGTAAACTCCAATTGAATGTTCCATCAATGGCAATGAAATTTCTACAATTTCAGCACCAAGTTCTCTATAAGTTTGCACAGCGGCCTCTACAGCTTTCCTAACATCAGGGGCAACGCCTTCTGCCATCAATTCTTTAATAACACCGACTTTAGAACCTTTAATATCTTTACCCAAAGCTTTAGAGTATGCTGGTACTGGTATATTCAAAGATGTAGAATCATGAGAATCATGTCCACTGATAGCTTCTAACAATAATGCAGTATCTTCAACATTTCTTGCAAACGGACCTATTTGATCCAACGATGAAGCAAATGCTATCAAACCATATCTAGAAACACGTCCATACGTGGGTTTAACACCAACAATACCGCAAAAGCTGGCTGGCAAACGAATACTTCCACCAGTATCAGAACCAAGAGCTAAAGTCGCTTCATATCCAGCAACAGCTGCAGCTGAACCACCAGAACTTCCACCTGGTACTTTATTTGTATCCCAAGGATTTCTTGTAATTTTTGTTGCAGAGTTTTCAGTTGAAGACCCCATTGCAAATTCATCCAAATTAACCTTACCTAGCACAGGAATAAGATTTTCTCTAAGTTTTATAGAAACAGTTGCATCATATGGTGAAACAAAATTTTCTAAAATTTTACTAGAAGCTGTAGTCTTTGTTCCTTTAAAATTAATATTATCCTTCAACGCCAAGGGGATACCAGCTAACGGGGGTAATTCTTCTCCAGCCATAATTTTCTTATCAACTTCTTTTGCTGTTTCAATAGCTTGTTCTTTACATAAAGAATTGAAAGAGCCCAAAGTATCATCAACTTTTTCGATTCTATCAAATTCCGCATTAACCAAATCAACAGCAGAAACTTCTTTATTCAAAAGAGCTTTTCTTTGCTCTGAAGCCGACTTTTTAATCAATTCATTCATACTTCTCTAAATTTGCCTCTTCGTAATCTATTATTAAGATAATTATAATAGAAAAATAAGTAAGTGTGTTGTATGTAAACAAATTAAAATCTTTTGTAAATATTTGTTAAAAAATCACTGTGATATCTAAAGTTCTGACGTCAAAATGCCGACATATAAATCAAAGGAGTAATGCAACATGGGAATGTCCGCATCACAAGCACGCTACCTGTGCTTAACTGCAAGAAAAAACAACATAGAATTTGAAATTCAACAGTCTACTCAGGCAAAAATGTTGCTTGCGCAAGAAATTGACGCAGAGGCTTCTCTGTGGAGCAATGGAATGAATATTCAACATTTATATTACTCTGTTGATGGACATACTGGTATGACTCAAGATATGGAACGTTTAACATACCAACTTGTCACAAGAAGTCAAGACGAAGGCGGTTTAGACTACCAAGTAAGAGATGCATATGGCAGACTTGTTGTACCAGAATTGCCAGACCCTATGCCAGAAGGAAAAACAGTAAAAGATTATGCTGTAGAACCATATTGTGGACAAGCTGACTACTTTGAAACCAATCTAAAAACAGGAAACTGGATGATACAAAAACCATCAAAAGATGGCGGTTGGCAAGACGTAGCAATAGATGGTGCTGAATTTATTTATACAGGTGTTGATTCAGAAGATTATGCAATTGCCGCAAATGAATACGATATGAAAGTCGAAAAAATGCAAAGAAAAGAAAAAATGCTAGATATGAATATCCAAAGACTATCAGCTGAACAAAACGCTATACAAACAGAAATGGATCAAGTTAAAAAAGTTATTGATAAAAACATTGATGAAACATTCAAAACATTTGGATAAAATCAAACATTAAATAAACAAGAGAAATAAAAAGAAGCATTACTGCTTCTTTTTATTTTGAATATTGAAAATTGCTCTTAATTTATCTTTTAACAAATTATTCTCCTTTGTCAGTTTATCAACGAGATCTTTTAACTCTTGAACATCGTTATCACCATTATTTGACAGTTGAATACTAGCATTCTGAGGAACAATAAATCGTCTTTTCGATTCGTCTTTAATTTGAATAATTTTATCAATATCATTATTAGCAACAAAACCCATATCAATAAGCATTTCACCAATTTTCTTTTTATTTTCTGGATGCTCATCGTTATATTGTCTTTGCTTTTGTAAAACATCATCTAATTGATTCATGTTGATTTTGTTTAAACGTTTTACATATTCACCCAAGCGAATCTCATTTCCTAAATACAAAATAGCAGAACTAACCAACAGATTTTCAGGTTCTCTAATATACTCTTGTTTTAAACATGTAACTAAAGCTTCTGATGTTTCTTCCAATGTCCAAAAATTATTCAAAGTAACATCTATAACTCGTAAGGAGTTTGTTAGCGAGTTTAAACATTTATACAAATTTATACCATGTGTCCCTTGCAGAGATTTGGTTTGTAATTCTTGACGCCCTTTAACAGTAATCTCAGGAACAAAACAAGGATACACATCAGATTCATTAGGCTGAGAAGTCAAGCCTGGATAACGTTCTTCCAGTTTCTTCTTCATATCGATAAATATAACTTCTTGTACCCAAATCGGTGACTCATAAATAATATCAGTAAGTATTTCAAAATAATTTTTCACTCTTAACTCCAAATAAAATTCTTATTGCACAACCAAAAAACACTGAATTAAAACGAATAAATCATAAAATTATATACTT
>JAZSES010000329.1:0-9435 GCA_045531805.1 Candidatus Limenecus sp.
CCATGGGGCAAACCGGCTCTTGGTTACAAAACTAGAAAATCTAATAAACATTCTGACAAATATATTGTTAGAGGCAGAAAACGTTAATAAGTAAGGAGATAATGAATGGCTCGTTCGCTAAAAAAAGGTCCATTTGTACAAGAAGCTCTTCAGAAAAAAATCGCTAAAATGAATGAAGCTGGAGAGAAAAAAGTAATCAAAACTTGGTCAAGAGCATCAATGATTGTACCTGATATGTTGGGTCACACAATTGCTGTTCACAATGGCAAAAGCCATGTTCCAGTTTATGTTACTGAACAAATGGTTGGTCATAAATTAGGTGAATTTGCACCTACAAGGTTATTCAGAGGCCATGCAGGTCAAGATAAAACAGCTAAAAGGAAGTAAATTATGCAAGAATCAATGGCAAGACAAACTAATATAAGCATGCCTGCTCGTAAATTACGCCGTGTAATTAACGAACTTAGAGGCAAATCTGCTTTAGAAGCAGCTAAAATCTTGAAATTTATGCCATACTTCGCAGCAAGAGTTGTTGAAAAAAACTTGGTTGCAGCAATTGCAAATGCTAATGAAAAATTTGGTGCAAGCGCTGAAGATCTAAAAATTTCTGAAATTTTTGCTGATGAAAGTGCAACATATAAGAGAGGTAAACCTAGAGCTCAAGGCAGAATCTATAGAAGACTCAAAAGAACTTCTCACTTAACAGTTAAATTAGCAAGTAATAAGAATTAAGGAGGCTGACCTTGGGACAAAAGACACATCCAAAAGGATTCAGAGTAGGTATAATCGAACCTTGGGAAAGCACATGGTTTGCTAAAAAGAAAGATTATTCCGAATTCGTAGCAGAAGATGCTAAATTAAGAAAATATATTAAAAAGAGATTGTACGCAGCTGGTATTTCAAAAATTTTAATTGGAAGAAAAGCTCAAAATCTTAACATCACTGTTGTAACTGCAAAACCTGGTATTGTAGTTGGCAGAGGTGGTCAAGGTATTGAAGAATTAAGAGCTGATGTTGCAAAACTCGTTAATAGAACTGTTTCAATCGATGTAGTTGAAGTTGCTAGAATTGATGCTGATGCTCAATTGGTATCTGAATCTATCGCTCTTCAATTGGAAAAACGTATTGCATTCAGAAGAGCAATGAAACAAGCTATCCAAAGAACTATGCGTTCAGGCGTTCAAGGTATCAAAATTATGGTATCTGGTCGTTTGGGTGGTGCAGAAATTGCTAGAAGTGAATGGGTTAAAGAAGGAAGAATTCCTCTTCAAACACTTCGTGCTGATGTAGACTACGGTTTTGCTGAAGCAGATACAATCATGGGTAAAATCGGTGTTAAAGTTTGGATTTTCAAAGGCAACTTAATGCCTGGTGAAAAATCAGATGCTAATATCAAAGCTAAAAAAGCTTCAGGCCATGAAGAAAAACCACTAGGCGGAAGAAGAAGAAAAAGATCTTCTGAATCAGCTGAGTAATAAGTTAATAATACAAAAATAATTAGGAGCGACACTAAAATGTTAATGCCCAAAAAGACAAAATATCGTAAGAAAATGAAAGGCAGAATGAAAGGCCACGAAACTAGAGGTACAAAACTCGAGTTTGGTAACTATGGTCTTATCGCTTGCGATCCTGCTTGGATTACATCAAGACAAATAGAAGCCGCTAGACGTGCGATGACTCGTAACATCAAAAGAGGCGGTAATGTTTGGATTAAAATCTTCCCAGATAAACCTATCACTGCAAAACCTGCTGAAACTCGTATGGGTAAAGGTAAAGGTAACCCAGAGTATTGGGTAGCGGTTGTTAAACCTGGAAGAGTTCTCTTTGAACTTGAATTTGGACAAAGAGATGTTGCAATCGAATCACTTAAATTGGCAGCTCAAAAACTTCCTATCAAAGTTAAAATTATTGAAAGAGAAGCTGTAGAAGCATAGTCAATTAAAACCTCATTCAACCCTCTTCGAAAGGGGAGGGTAATAAGGAAAAGGAAAAAACAATGAAATTACAAGAACTAAAAGAAAAATCAATAGAAGAGCTAAACACTTTGATTGTTGATACAAAAAAACAGTTGCTTGATTTGAGAATGCAGAAAGCTTTGCAAAAACTTGAAAACACAGCACAAATTCGTCAACTTAAAACTGTTATAGCTCAAGCTAAAACACTAATTAAAGAAAAGTCAGAGGTAAAGTAAGATGCCGAAGAAAGAAAAACAAGGCGTTGTTGTAAGCAACAAAATGGATAAAACAGCTGTTGTTAAAGTAGCTGAATATGACAAACACCCTAAATATCACAAAATCATTGAATCTCACAAAAATTATAAAGCTCACGATGCTGAAAATCTTTGTGGTGTTGGTGATGTAGTTAGAATTGTGGAATCAAGACCACTTTCTGGCGATAAAAGATGGGTTGTTTCTGAAATCGTAGAAAAAGCTAACTAGTAACAGGTGTTACAACAAAGTTGTGTAATGTCGATAACTCGATTGAACATAACGAACGTAATAATTTCTATAAAAATGAAATAAAAGGATAAAAGACAATGATACAACAAGAAACCAGATTAGTCGTAGCTGACAACACAGGTGCTAAAGAACTTCTTTGCATCCGTGTAATGGGCAGTTCTAACAAAAAATTTGCTCATGTTGGCGACGTAATCGTAGCAACAGTTAAAGATGCTACACCTAATATGGCTGTTAAAAAATCTGATGTTGTTAAAGCAGTTGTTGTTAGAACAAAAGCTGACATTAAACGTGCTGACGGCTCTGTAATCAGATTTGACGAAAACGCAGCTGTTATCATCAACAAAGATGGCAACCCAAGAGGAACTCGTGTATTCGGTCCTGTTGCTAGAGAGTTGAGAGATAAAAACTTTATGAAGATTGTCTCTCTTGCTCCAGAAGTTATCTAATGTTTTTCGAGTGGCAAAAAAATATCTTTACGGATTTTTAAATTAATGCCTCTCGAAAAGCAGGACACTTAATCAAACATTAAGGAAAGAAAAATGAAAAACAATAAGAAACAAGTAGAAAAACATGATTTACACGTAAAAACTGGTGACCGTGTTATCCTTACTTCTGGTAAAGATAAAGGTAAAATCGGTAACGTGAAAAAAATCATTGCATCTGAGAACAAAGTAATTGTTGAAGGTGCTAATATGATTACAAAAGCGCAAAAACCTAACCCTATGGCTGGTATCCAAGGTGGTTTAAACAAAATTGAAGCACCTGTTGATTCATCAAAAGTTATGGTTTATTGCTCAGCTTGCGAAAAAGCAACTAGAGTTAAACACGAAGTTGTTGATGGCAAGAAAGTACGCGTTTGTAAAAAATGCGGCGAACAAATTGATGCATAGTACACAAAGTATGGGTGCCTTGTTTTTGGCAAAATAGTTTTTTTGTGTGAAAATGAAGGTACATTCTACGAAAAGGAAAGAAAAATGACAACATTAACTAAAGACTTAAAAGTCAGATACGAAGAAGAAGTAAAAGACGCAATGAAATCTCAGTTTGGTTATGAAAACGTTAACCAAATTCCTAAATTGAACAAAATTGTTATCAATATGGGTGTTGGTGAAGCTTGTCATAACTCAAAACTAGCTGAAACAATCGTTAAACAATTAACAAAAATTGCAGGTCAAAAAGCTGTAATTACAAAAGCAAAACAATCTATTTCATCTTTCAAATTGAGAGAAGGTATGCCAGTTGGTTGTATGGTTACTCTTAGAGGCGAAAGAATGTATGATTTCTTACAAAAACTTATCTGTGTAGTTTTGCCAAGAATCCGTGACTTTAGAGGCATTTCTTCAAAAAGTTTCGATGGTAGAGGTAACTATACATTAGGTTTGAAAGAACAAACTTTGTTCCCTGAAATTTCTTACGACGAAGTAGATGCAGTTTTTGGTATGAACATTTCTATTATTACAACTGCTAATACTGACGAAGAAGCAAGAGCTTTGCTTACTGAGCTAGGTATGCCGTTCAAAAAGAAATCAAACGCTTAATTATTAATTAAGATTTTATATAAATAAACAAAAAGTTAATGCAAAATATTGCATAAAAAGGAGAAAATCGTGGCTAAAAAATCAATGATAGCTAAAGAACAAAGAAGAGAATTACTCGTTTCAAAAGGTAAATATCCTAGAGTAAGACTTCACAATAGATGTTCTATATGCGGCCGTCCTCACGGTTTCCACAGAGACTTTGGTCTTTGCAGAATATGTTTGAGAAAAATGGCTCATGAAGGTTTGTTACCCGGTGTAGTTAAAGCAAGCTGGTAATTCCGCTTTCTTTACTATACTGCCTGACGAAGGTAATTGTTCAAGTAAGTAGTAAGGAAATCTCCGGACAATATTTATTGTCAGGGATTTCCATAAGAAAAGGAAAAATAAAATGTATACAGATCCTATAGCTGATATGCTAACTAGAATTAGAAACGCTAATATCGTTTCTCATGAAGAAGTTGAGATGCCTTCTTCAAAACTCAAAGTAGAATTGGCAAAAGTTTTGAAAGAAGAAGGTTATATTGCTGACTATTCAGAAAAAGAAGTTGGCAAATTTAAAGTATTGGTCATCACTCTTAAATATGATGAAACTCATAAGCCTGTTATTTCAAATTTGAAAAGAATTTCTAAAACTGGTTTGAGAGTTTACTCAAAAGCAAAAGACCTTCCGCAAGTATTTGGCGGCTTGGGTATTGCTATTATTTCCACAAGCAAAGGTCTTATGACTGACAGAAAAGCAAGAAAAGAAAATCTTGGTGGCGAAGTAGTTTGCTACGTTTGGTAATCACTGATAATCTTTGATTGCTGTTGTTTTTTGTTTACAAATTACAACTTAAAAATATTAAGTAAGATAATAATTAATTGGAGAATAAAAATGTCACGTATAGGTAAAAAACCTGTTGTAATACCAGACGGCGTTGAAGTTAAAATCGACGGTCAGGTTGTTACTGCAAAAGGACCTTTGGGTACAGAAACAGTAGAACTTCGTCCAGAAGTTGTTGTTAAACTTGAAGGAAATGAATTGAACGTTACTGTTGTTGACGAAAATGACAGAAAATCTAGAGCGTTGTGGGGCTTGTCTAGAACTTTAGTAGACAATGCTGTACAAGGTGTTAAAACTGGTTTCACTAAAAAATTAGAAATTCTTGGTGTTGGTTATCGTGCTAACATGGAAGGTAGTAACTTGAACCTTGTTTTGGGTTATTCTCATCCTGTTTTAGTTACACCACCAGCAGGTGTTACAATTTCTGTTGAAGCTAACACAAAAATCACTGTTACAGGTTCTAATAAACAAGCTGTAGGTGATGTTGCTGCTGAAATCAGAGGCAAACGTCCACCTGAAGTTTACAAAGGTAAAGGTGTTAGATACGAAGGCGAATACGTTAGACGTAAAGCTGGTAAAACTGGTAAAAAATAGGATTAGCTAAATGAAAACATCAAGAATTTCTTTTAATGGTATTTATGATGTAAATTATGCAAAATCTACTGACAAAAAAGTTATTTTTGATGATATTAGAAAGCTAGATGAATTATTGCAAAAAAGACACGCTGATGATTGGGTTAAAATCCATGATTTTGATTCTTTCACAACTAAAAATCCAAGTGGACAAAAAGGTTACAGAATAGTTTCTACCATAGATAATCCATATTTGATAGCTGATCTTTTAAGTGTAATCGATAGCAAATTAGTTAATCAATATATTGAACAAACAAAAATTAATTTAGTAGTTTAAAGCCCAAATGAACCCTTTTAGATTAGGGCAAACGAATAGACAACGATATGTCCAACCGTAAAAAGAAGGTTCGGGTGAAAGGAAAGAAAAATGATTAAATCAAAAAACAGAAAAGAACAAACTAGAAAAAGACACATTCGTGTTAGAACAAAAATCTCTGGTACTGCTGAAGCTCCAAGATTGGCAGTTTACAGAAGTACAAAGCATATCTATGCTCAATTGATTGATGATGTTGCAAAAGTTACACTTTGTTCTGCTTCTTCAATTGATAAAGATTTGAGAGAAAAATTGGGTCATGGTGGTAACATCGATGCTGCTAAAGCAGTTGGTGAAGCTATCGCTCAAAAAGCTCTTAAAGCTGGTATTAATGAATGTGTATTTGACAGAGGCGGTTTCTTGTACCATGGTAGAGTTGCTGCTTTGGCAGATGCTGCTAGAGAAGCTGGTTTGAACTTCTAGTATAGATTTTCATATTTAAAAAAGCTCATTATTTCATTAGGAATAATGAGCTTTTTTGTTTGTAACGATGAATATAACATTATTATTTGTCAGTCTTGTTTTTGATACAATGTAGTTAAGTGAATTAGAATAAAGGGGTCTGCAATGGAAGAGAAATTTGTATTAAAAGAAGAATTTATAAAACAAGCTGAGTCAGTCTCTCGTGGAGCTGAATTATTACCAGGTGGTATTAAAGAGCTAGCAATAAAATTGCAAAAATCAGCAGAATCAGGTGTTCCGATTAGGGTTAAGTTGGGTATGGATCCAACTCGTCCAGATTTACATTTGGGGCATACTGTTGTAATGAGAAAGCTTAAAAAATTCCAAGAAATGGGACATAAAATTGTGCTATTAGTTGGAGGGGCAACTGCAATGGTTGGTGATCCTTCTGGTAAATCTGAAACAAGACCTGCTTTGACTAAAGAACAAGTTGATGAAAATGCAAAAACTTACTTTGAACAAATGTCAAAAGTTCTTGATACATCTAAAGCTGAAGTTGTTAACAATGCTGATTGGTTGCATCCGATGCAACTTACTGACTTGTTGAAATTGGCTTCTAATGTAACTGTTGCTCAAATGATGACTCGTGATGATTTTGCAAAACGTTATGCTGAGGGTAAACCTATTTCAATTCATGAATTTTTCTATCCACTAATGCAAGCTTATGATTCAGTCGCTATTGATGCTGATTTGGAAATTGGTGGTACGGATCAAAGATTTAATGTTTTGTTAGGTCGTGAAATTCAATCAGCGTATGGTAAACCTAATCCACAAATGGTAATGCTCTTGCCACTTTTGGAAGGTACAGATGGTGTTGTTAAGATGTCTAAAACATATCCTGAACACTGCATTTCACTTACTGACAGTGCAAAAGATATGTATGGAAAACTTATGTCTATTCCAGATACGTTGATTATTCGTTATTATTCGTTGCTTACAGATGTTACTGATGATGAATTGAAAGCTATTGAGGAAAGGATGAAAGTTGAAAATCCTCGTAATATAAAAATGGAATTGGCTTATAGAATTACTAATGATTATCATTCTGATGAAGCTACTCAAAAAGCTCAAGATGAATTTGTTAATGTTGTTCAAAATAAAGGTATTCCAGAGGATATTCCTTCATATAAAATGACTGAAGACAAAAATATTTTGGATTTACTTTTGGATGTTGGTTTTGTTGCTAGTAAGGGTGAAGCCAAAAGACTAATTGCTGGTGGTGGTGTTAAGTTAGATAATGAAAAAGTATCAGACACTGCTTTTGTTGTGAAAGTGCCAGATGAAAAATCTGTATTACAAGCAGGTAAGAGAAAATTTATTGAGCTAGCGAGATAAGTCTTTTTAATAACTTTTTCAAAATATTATTCTATTTATAGGTGAAATCAATGAGTAAAGTAAGAGCTAATATTCACGATAATATATTGGAATTGATTGGCAATACACCACTTGTTCGTTTGAACAAAATAAATAATGGCGTTGCGGATGTTGTTGTAAAGTTAGAGTATTTCAATCCTGCAAATTCGATTAAGGACAGAGCTGCGCTTGGAATGATTCAACAAGCAGAAAAACAAGGTCTTGTTGATAAAAATACTGTAATAATTGAACCAACAAGTGGGAATACAGGTATAGGGCTAGCTATGGTTTGTGCAGTGAAAGGTTATCGTTTTATTGCGGTTATGCCAGAAAATATGAGCGAGGAACGTAAAAAAATGATTTCAGCATATGGTGCAGAAATTGTTTTAACCCCAAAAGAGCTAGGTATGAAAGGTTCTGTTGATAAGGCTGTTGAGTTATCAAAGTCTTTTGAAAAAGCTTTTATTCCAGAACAATTTTCCAATCCTGCAAATCCATCAGTTCATAGGGATACTGCAGAAGAGATATTTCGAGATACAGAAGGGAAGATTGATATCTTTGTTGCTTCATTTGGTACAGGTGGTACGGTATCTGGTACTGCTAAACGTTTAAAGGAACTCAATCCAGAGATTAAAGTTATTGCAATTGAGCCTGAAGAAAGTCCTTTGGTTTCAAAAGGAATAGCTGGGGTTCATGGGATTCAAGGTATTGGTGCAAATTTTGTTCCTGATAATCTTTCTTTGGAATATATTGATGAGGTTGTTACTGTTTCAACTAATGATGCTATAAATACGGCTATCGATATGGCTAAGTTAGAAGGTCTATTTTGCGGTATTTCTTCTGGTGCTAATGTTAAGATTGCATTAGAATTGGCAAAGTTAAAAGAGAATAAAGGCAAATTGATTGTTGCAATGACAACAGATTATGGAGAAAGATACCTTTCAACTCCGTTGTGTAAATAAATAACAGAGGTTTACATTATGCTTATTATAAAAGCTTTTGAGCAAATTAAAGAAGACATTAAGACTATATACGAGAAAGATCCAGCGGCTTCTAATATTCTAGAAGTTTTATTGTGTTATCCTGGGTTACATGCTTTGATTTTACATAGAATTGCTCATAAGTTGCGTTATTGGAAAATACCTGTTATACCGCGTATGATTTCTTATTTTTCAAGGATTTTAACTGGTATTGAAATTCACCCTGGTGCTAGAATCGGCAGGAGGTTCTTTATTGACCATGGAATGGGGGTTGTTATTGGTGAAACTACTTTTATAGGCGATGATGTTTTGCTCTATCAGGGAGTTACTCTTGGTGGTACTGGTAAAGAGCAAGGAAAACGTCACCCGACACTAGAGGATAATGTTATTGTTGGTGCTGGTGCAAAAGTTTTGGGTAATTTGACAATTGGGGAAAATTCTAGAATAGGTGCTGGATCTGTTGTTGTTGACAATGTTCCAGCTGACTCTACAGTTGTTGGTATTCCTGGACGTGTAGTACATCAGAGAATTTTTATTGATGGACAATTGCAACACAACAGAATGCCAGACCCTGTTAAGTGTCAATTAAATAGGCTTACTTATGAAATTCAAGAAATAAAGGAACATTTGGATTTGTCTATTACTAATCATCCGGACTGTTAGTTCTTTTTGCACAAAAAGCTAGGGAAGCTGGGACTTCCCTTTATCAAGAACAAATCTGATATTCTAGTGGATATTGTGTTCTAGAATAGTTCTGTTTCTGTATTCTGCTGTGTTATGTTTGTTTGTAGTTTGAACTAAAACATCAGTAACCTTTACAACTTTTGAAGTTTCATCCCAAAAATTAAATCTAGAATGTACGGATTTTTTGGGG
>JAZSES010000001.1:0-6488 GCA_045531805.1 Candidatus Limenecus sp.
TAGCTAAACGCTTAGAAGTAAGATTATGTCTAGAAATAAAATCACTTCTTTTTTGAGGGCAAGTTTTATTTATCAAAACAATCAAAGCCAAGGGATTATATCCGGCATTTACCATATAATCAACAGCTCTCTTGTCAGCAACTGTTTCAAACTTTTTTGAACCCATAGCAACTTGCAAAGAATCAATCCTACCACCCCAAGCACCATCGTAAGATTTTACCGCAACAGAAATCTCTCTTGCCATAGCTGCAGCCAACTCATCATCAGTCTGTATTGCAGAATACAAACCATCATACAAAACTACCTGTCGTTGGGTAATCGTTTTATCTAAAGATAAAGCTTTTTTCTTTTCAGCCTTATCATAAACAAAAACAATTCTTCTTGGTACTTTATTACAATTTAATAAGTCTGTAGCAACACTATCAACCCTTGACTGAATTACATTTACTTTTTCTAAATTCTCAACACCTTCTAGACAAAAAGCTTGTACACTTGTAATTAGCAATACAAGGCAAGAAAGTAAAATCTTTTTCATCCTAAAAATCCTCAACGTAATACTAGATTAATTTTATTACAAAAAAAACTACTTGTCTTCTAAGACTTTAATGGGTACAGGATTATTTTTATATCGATAATAAAGAGTCATATCAGTAATCAAAAATAGCATATTCAAAATATACAAAATTATAACCAAGTCAAAACTAAAAAATATTTTATGCAAAATTCCACAAATATAACCAGTCAAAATCAAATATGCAAAAGAAATACTTTTCCCATGTACACATTTGCTTTTATATGTTTTGTATGCTGCAATCGGCCAACTCACACCAAAACACAACATCATTCCAGCCTCAAAGATACTCATTCTTGTCCACCTTTATAATACTCTCATTTAAATAGTATTATCTACAGATAATGAGTTCTTGTAAACTAAATTACAAATTTTCACGTTGCATACACCAGAACAACAATATATTTTCAGTAGCTTTGTCCATATTAATAAACTTAATTTTCACGTGAGAACCACTAATATCAGAGACAACACCTTGCGCATCGAAATCTTTTACATCTTGCTGCATATAAACAAACAAGTTGTCACCTTTTTTAAGTTCTATACCAGATTTTTTATCAATCTTAACAACAATGCCTTTTTTATTAATACTAACCAAAGATTTTACAACAGGATATTGTTTTTGAGTTGAATCACCCAATACAACATTTGAGCTATTTCTTACAATCCAATTGATATTTCTCCACGCGGAAGCTTCACTCCGATTACGTTCATCAGTAGAAATATCCTCATCTTCAGAAAGTTCTTCCATATTTACAGCGTCATCAACAGCATTATTTTCTTTGTTATTCACAGATGGTTCTTGTGTAATCGAATCATAAGTCGGAACTTTTACTATTTTTTGTGGATCATTTTTATCAACTTCATCTTCTACCTCTTCAGGTGTTAGAGGAGGGGTAACAGGTGGAATATCTGGTTCTGGTTTGAGTTCCATTTCAATAACATCTGTAATTTTAGAATTGAACGAAGTTTCATTGTTCACAACCATATCAGGAGAATCATTATAGTGTTTATTAATTGGCAAGAATTGTTCTATAGGGTTATTATCTATATCCAGACGAACTTTATTATTTCTGAATACAGCCTCATCGCCTATAATTAGGTTTTCAAACATCAATGTAGAATACTGAGTAGAATCAGAACCTACAGTATCAATAGAAGCATAATTTGAATACAGTTTTTTAAAGTTAGCACCATATTCAGCTCCATCAATAGAATCACCAATAGTAATATGAACATTTAGAGCGTGCTTATCATTTCCATCTGGCGTATAAAACTCATTGTCAGTTGCAGAACCGACATCGTTCTGAACATAATTTGCCCCCTGAATATCAAATTCCAACAATTTACCATCTTTATTTGCATTATGGAATCCAGTCGCTTCAACACCATTCGCATCAACTCTTTTTTGACCAGCTACAGAACTATCTGAAACATCATACACTTGAGCGGCTATTGTATCGGCCTTCATAGACACTTTGTCTTGAACATAGGCATGATAAATATCAAGCTTACTGTTCGGTTGCACTGTATTAATTTCTTCATAGGACATTCCATCATTGTAGACAGAACCTGTAGGATTTCTTTTCGCATCTTTTACTGTTAAGTTAACAGTTTTAGGAATAATAGATGTATTTCTTTCAACTCTACCAAGATTTGTTATAGAAAGTTTTTCATCTTCAACATTAATAGTAATATCCTCTGGTGCAGCAATCTCATTGACAATTACATTACCTTGAGAATTGATATCAATAGAACCCAAATTGCTCAACATAGAGTCAATATTTAAAGAAGAAGCACTTTTTACTGTTGTATCCAAATCAGATTCAGTGGTCAATTTACCAGTATTTGTTAGACTATTAACGTTAATTGAAGCATTGTTACCTTTAGCATACAAATACAAATTGTCAGTTGTTGCCGTTCCGACATCGAGAGCGCCATTAATAGCTGTTAATAAGGCGTCCTTAGATGAAAGTGTATTGACAGTCAAATCTGAACCTGAAGACAATATATTAATATCATTTTGTGCGCTCGCATCAATAACACCTTCGGTATTTACATGAATTGCATTATTAGAATCCAACACAAATCCATCTTGAATAATCGAATTTAACGTAGTATCAAGAACACCGATACTACCTTTATTGGCAGATAATTTAACACCACCATCACCAGCAATGAGTCCTTTATTATTGATATTTTCTTCATTAGTAGAAGAATTTAAAATATCGCCATTAAGGGAATTAATTGAAATAGAATTTGTCGCAACAACATTACCATCTGCGTTATTATGTGCTATCAGTACATTTCCATTTGTATTTTGAATATCCACATCTTTTGCAGATAGTATACCATTAACAGTAAGACCATTTATTGCTTTGTTCTGTAATAACAATTTATTACCAGCAGAAAGTGTATTTGTTTCACCAATATTTAAAATACCAGATGAACTATTATTTAGTATTGTCATATTAGAAGCAGCTGATAACAAGCTATTTTGTCCTAAATTAAATACACCAGTCGCAGTATTAGACAATAACAACGAACCAGTCGCAGTCAAATTAGCATTATCATTCAAATCCAAGCCAGACTTAGATTCAATTGAGATATTTACACCAGAAATATTAGTGCCGATTCCAAACTGAGTTAGATTATCAGAATTATTAACAATTTCTGTATTACCTGTAATTTGAGTATTATCACCAAATGTCAAACCAGAGTATCCCGTATTATTTATACTTGTTCCATTACTCAAAATAGTATTATTGCCAAATATTAAGCCATTAGCTCCAGAATTGGAAATTTGAGAATAACCACCGATATCAGTATTATCCCCAAAACTTAAAGCCCCATTCACTCCAGAGTTAGTAATAGAAGCTGTACCACTAATACTAGTATCATTGCCAAAGCTTAATCCATTTTCACCAGCATTTGTAATATTAGCAGAACCAGTAATTGTAGTTGTATCACCAAATGTTAGACTATTACCACCATTGTTTTGGATAGTAGCATTACCAGTAATAGATGTATCATTGCCAAATAAAATTCCATCATTACCTGCATTAACAATTTCAGTATTACCAGTAATATCGGTATTATCACCAAACTGTAAAGAACCATTGCCTATATTAGAAATTATTGCACCATTACCGATAGTTGTATCATTTCCAAAGATTAAGCCATTTTCACCAGCATTTGTAATATTAGCAGAACCAGTAATTGTAGTTGTATCACCAAATGTTAGACTATTACCACCATTATTTTGTATATTTGCATCACCAACTATAGAAGTATTTCCAACAAAAGTAATTCCACCTTCACCAGTATTAGAAACTTCAGTATCGCCAATTATCTCAATATCATTACCAAACTCAATACCATTTGCACCTGAATTTGTAATTTCTGTATCACCGTTGATACTTGAAGCATAACCAAAACTAATACCACCCTCACCAGTATTATCAACATCAATATCAGAGCCTGATAATTCAGTATTATCACCCAATAAAATGCCTTCTTTACCACTATTTTTTATAGATAATGTTGATGTAGCTTTTACTTCATTATTACCAACAAATCCAATACCACCAAGTGTTGATTGGCTATCAAGATTTAAAACAGCTGCATTAAGAACTGAATTTTCACCAACTTTTATTCCACCAGAACCAAGATTAATGATATTCAAAAGATCTTGTGTTGTTATTCTAGAACCTTTACCAATAGAAATTTCACCACCACCATTATTCTTTATTTCCAAAGAATAATTCTGAGCTTCTATCGAGCTATTATCCCCAAAGACTATAGAACTATCTGTTCCTGTCGCACTATTGATAACATTAATCTGACCCAATGGTGAATCAATAACTGACAAACCAGATATTTTACCATCTATAGTAATATTGCCAGTAGTTCCTGATTTCAACAAATTAAGTTTGCCAGTATAGATAGTACCATTATCATTAACGCTGTAAACTGTAATAAATGCATTTTCACCTAAAATTAAATCACCAGTTCCAGAATTTTCAAAAGTTAATTCATTACCTTTGTTATTAATTTCAGAGTTGATTACAAAATCAGCATTACCACCTTGATTAAAAATGTTTTGAGAACCATATTCTGCATTCAAAGAACCCTCAAGATTAATAACACCGGAATTATTTGTTACAGAAAACAGACCAGAATTATTAATATTCGCATCTATAGTAGTACCACCGACACCATTGTTTGTTAATAATACACTGTTACCAATACCATTATTAATAGTATCCGATGTAATAGACAGAGAACCATTCTGATTTGTGATATTAACTTCAGTGTTAGAAGTCAAAGAATTATCAATATTACCAATAACACTTGTGCCTTGCGCACCATTTGCACTTATAGAAAGCTTGCCATTATTTTCAATATCTCCAGAAATTACAATACCAGAATTAGCACCAGAATTTTCTGAAACTATTGAAGAAATACCATTATTTTCAATATTACCGGTTACACTTAACAATCCATTTGCTTTGTTTGTAATATCAAACTCATCAGAAGCAAATACATTATTAACACTCAAACCATAATTTCCAGAAGAATTATTTAAAACAGAAATAGAACCGTTACTATTATCTAAAGTACCATTTAGCAAAAGATTTCCATCATTTGCAACAATACTAAAATTACCGCCACCTGTACTAATTGAAGAAGAGTCACTTTGTTCAATACCATTTTGAGCAGATATTTCAATACCATTTTCGACAGTAATATTATTATTTATTGCCAAATTAGCAACAGAATCTATATTTACAATTTCGGCATCCAACACACCATTCATAGTGATAGAACCTGTACCCGTAGTTTTAATTACAGCTTCCTGTTCAACAACTATTTCATTTGTAGTCAAATTACCAACTGATTCTATAATAACATTTTCAGCATTTAATGCATCATTCATCGTAATAGAACCAGAACCAGTTGTCTTAATTACGGCATCTTGTTTAGCATCAATTGTACCTGTTATTAAATCAGAATTAGAACTAGTTATGTAAATACTGTTGCCATCTGCACTAACTTCACCCGTTGCATTTACTATCAATTCTTTTGCAACACTTCCGATGTCATTTGCATCCAAATCTATGCTGCCATCAGAATTCAATACCACACCATTATAAGTGTCAGAAACTTTTATATCACCTGTCGTTTCCAAATTGATAGCTGTTTTTGCGTCAACTTGAGAATTTAGTACAATATTTTTGTTTTCAACACCATTTTTAATTTCAACCTTACCAGTTTCAGAAGCAATAGCCCCAACAGAGATTTCTCCGCCACTAACATGTTGAGATTCTGGAACAGGAACATTAGTAATAACAATATCACCTTTTTTAGCAATGGCATCTTTAAGATTTATATCCCCGCCATCACCATTTGTAATTTTAATGCCACCATTGCCTAGAACAGTAGAACCGTTTGTACCAGCATGCAAGCTACCATTTTCTTGGCTAATACCACCAATTGAATACAGTTCTATATTTTCACCAGCTGTAATAGTATCAGTTAATTCAATTGTAGATGAGGAATTTATTACAACATCCCCATTATTAGCAGTAAGCGTCCCAACTTCAACAGCGCCAACTTCTCCAACAGAAGTATTATTGCTAATTAAAATATTGCCTTTGTTTGACTCTGCACCTCTGACAACAATATCACCACTTACACTATTCGTTATTGTAATATTACCATCACCAATAGCAGTAGAAGCGTTAGTACCAGCATTCATCAACCCATTGACTTGAGTCAAACCTCCCGCTGAATTTAAAACAATACTCTTACCTGCAGAGATATTATCATTCAACTCCAATGTAGATGCCGAATTCACTGTAACATCGCCATCAACAGCTGTTACGTTACCGACTTCAACAACACCATTTACACC
>JAZSES010000214.1:0-4089 GCA_045531805.1 Candidatus Limenecus sp.
ATGAAAAAACAGAGAAGGAATAAGTGTTCTCTTTACCCTTTATAAAAATGTTAAGATAATGTTTACAAAATATGAAAAATAGTCAATTATTTTCGTCACAAAGTTTTTAATAGATTGTAGGAATATATATTGAAGTAGGTAATGTCGGAGGAAATCCATGACAATTAGTGTGAACTCAAGAAAAAAACAAGCAAAAAAATCATTTACTGAATTACTAAACGATTTGAGAACAAGCAATTCAGAAAAAGTTAGATATAACGCTGCTCGTATTCTTGGTGAAATCGGTGATTCTCAAGCAGTAGAACCACTCATCGATGTTTTGAAAAATGACAAAAATGGTTCAGTTCGTTTGTATGCAGCTAGAGCTCTTGGCGAATTGGGCGATGTAAATGCAACTATTCCACTTATCGAATCATTGAGAGAAGACAGAAACGTAGACGTTCGTGTGCGTGCTGCTCGTGCTCTTGGTCGTTTGGGCGGAAAAGAAGTTGTTGAACCACTTGTTGAAGCACTTAATGACGAAAACCCACAAGTTTGTATCACTGCAACTGATGCTTTGATTGAAATTGGTGATGTAGCAACTGACGCTTTGATGGAATCATTAGACCACGAAAAAGTTAACGTTAGATGTGACGCAACTAGAGCATTGGGCGAAATTGGTAACCCCAAAGCAGTTGATAAAATTATCACTATGCTGAACGATGAATGGGTGAATGTCAGAATCTACGCAGTAACTTCTCTTGGCAAATTGAGCGACAAAAAAGCAGTTCCAGCTTTGATTGAAGTTATGCAAAACAAAAAAGAAAATGATTTGGTAAGAGCTGGTGCAGCTGCTGCGCTTGGCGTATTGAGAGACCAAAGAGCTTTAATGCCATTGAGAGAACTTATCATGGCAGCTGAAGAACTTGGCGAACTTGAAGATACAGCTCTAAAATCATTCAAAAAAATCATGGCAGCAAATTGGCAAGCAATTCCAGGTGCTGCACCACAAAAAAAGACAGCAAATGTTTAATTTGATGTCGCTGACATAACCAGATTTAATAAAAGCTCCTTTGATTAAAGGGGCTTTTGTTTTACAAAATTCTCACTATAAGCATTGAATAATATCCCTCAACAAACTAATTGCAAAACGAAAAGTGTCTAGTACAATAGTTTTATGGAGCTTTTGGTTTACATCGCAAAAAGACTTTTTCAAGCAATACCACTTTTGTTTTTGGTATCAATAATCAGCTTTTTCATAATCAGATTAAGCCCCGTTGACCCATTGGCAGAGTTGAGACTAAACCCATCCATTTCACAAGAAACATTAAAAGCTGAGCAAGAAAGATTAGGATTGGACAAGCCTAAACTTGTACAATATGGGCTTTGGCTCAAAAGTTTTGTTGCAGGTGATTTGGGTGTAACAGTAACTGGTGAAAAAGTTAGCACAAAACTTATGGAGCGTATTCCAAACACACTACTTTTGACAACATGTGTAATTCTTTTAACTTGGCTTGTTGGAATACCATTAGGGATTTATGCGGCACTAAATTGGAAAAAACCAATAGACAGACTTTTAACAGTCATAACGAGTATTGGAATGGCAATACCGTCATTCTTTTTTGCATTACTATTACTAATTTTCGCAGTAAAAACAGGATGGTTTCCTACAGGTGGCTTAACAAGCTACAATTTTTCAAACTATACAATACCAGAAAAAATCATTGATATTTTACATCATTTAGTTTTACCGGTCTTGGTACTTTTCACCATATCATTATCAGGCTTACAAAGACAAATGAGAGGGAATCTTCTTGATGTGTTAGGTTCAGACTATGTAAAGTTCGCAAGAGCAAAAGGACTGAGTGAAAACAAAGTTGTATACAAACATGCACTTAGAAATGCAATAAACCCGATGGTTACATTATTGGGTTTTGAATTTGCGTCATTACTAAGTGGAGCAGCACTTACAGAATATGTTTTTCAATATCCTGGATTAGGACGATTAATCCTAGAAGCGGTTATGAAATCTGACATAAATCTTGTTATGGCATCACTAATGATGGGTACAATTATGCTTGTTGCAGGTAACTTGCTTGCTGACATATTGCTAAAAGTTGTTGACCCAAGGGTAAGTGTGAGCTAATAATGAAAAACTTATTCAAAAAAGGTTCAATACTTTCTCAGATTTTGAAAGACAAATACACGACTACGGCTTTAATTGTTCTTATTTTTTTGTATTTGGGAATATTATTTGCTGATTTTCTAGCACCTTATTCAAAAGAATTTTCAGACCGCCACAGAGCTTACGTTCCACCATCAAAAGTTTTTACTATAGATGAAAATGGTAAACTTTCTCGACCATATACATACAATTACAAAAGATATTTTAACCAAGAAGAACTAAAAATAACCTACAAATTAGACCGTAGTAAGAAATATTATCTAAAATTTTTCGCTAAAGGAGAAGAATACAAGTTCCTAGGGCTTATACCGTTGAACAGGCATTTAGTGACTGTAGAACCAGAGGGTAGATTATTTTTACTAGGAACAGACATCAACGGTCGTGATGTTTTTTCTAGAATACTTTTCGGAGGTAGAATTTCCCTTACCATAGGATTTTTGGCTTTATTCATATCATTCCCTCTAGGAATGATATATGGTGGAATTTCAGGTTACTTGGGCGGTAAAGTTGACAATATTATGATGCGAATTTCAGAAGCCATAATGTCTATACCAAGTTTTTACTTATTAATAATTTTGGCGGCAATATTACCCTCTAACATGACTAGTATTCAACGATTTTCTTTAATCGTAGTTATACTGGCTTTGATAGGCTGGGCAGGATTTTCTCGGGTTGTGCGAGGGATGGTTTTATCTATAAAAAATCAAGAATTTGTACAAGCAGCAGAATCAATTGGTGCTTCTAAATTAAGAATAATCATAAAACATCTTTTGCCACAAACGCTAAGTTATGTAATCGTTGCAATGACATTGAGTGTACCATCTTATATCCTATCAGAATCAGGTCTGAGCTTCTTAGGATTGGGTATTCAACAACCAGATGCCAGTTGGGGCAATATGTTGAAAGAAGCTCAAGAATACGTCAATATATTGTATCGTCCGTGGCTTTTAACTCCAGGGTTTTTAATTTTTATTGCAGTCTTATCATTTAATCTAATAGGTGATACAATAAGGGATATACTTGACCCAAGGAGCAAATTAAGATAAAAATCTTTGGAGAATAGAGGGAAGAGGTTATAGTGGAAGAGTTTTTGGCAAATATTTTTGTAAACAAAGAAATGCTTTTGGATATATTTCTTGCAATCGTTCTGGGCTTTGCGATAGGTTTTGAGCGTGAAATTACAAACAAATGGGCAGGCTTGAGAACACATATGCTTGTTTGTTTGGGTTCTTGCATATTTACACTATTATCTATCCACGCATTCCCTGTGTTTGCGCACAGTCCGCAAGCAGACCCTGCTAGGATAGCCGCTCAAATTCTTACTGGTATCGGTTTTATCGGTGGTGGTACAGTTCTTAGACACGGCTCTTCAATTTATGGGCTGACTACTGCAGCAACTTTATGGATTACTGCTAGCATCGGTATGGCTTGCGGTTGTGGATTTACGGCATTGGCGATTGTTTGTACCTGTTTTGCAGTCGGAACTCTCGTTTTAATAAGAGTTTTTGAAAAAAGATATATTCACAAAGGCTCAAAAAATCCTAGAAAATTCAAAGTAAGTTTTTACATACAAGAAAACGAAGCAGAAAATGTTTATTCAAAAATTATTGAAAAATTTAACTCAATATTTGAAATTTCAAAAAATGCTTCAACCTCAAACGTTGGTTTTGTCAAAATTAGTTTTAAACTAGATGTTTTTGATAGAAATCCAATACAATCACTTCACAATGAACTAAACGAAATCGGAGAAATAGAGTCTGTTTCAATTCAAGAATTTTATGAATAAAAAAGCCCTTTTAGAATATGTCCGTACGGTCATTGTAGGCTTAATTGCATCACTGTTTTTGGCAGGGATAGCCACTGGTTGCTCAAAAGTTATTGCAGAACACCACGCAAAAATGCTTGCCAAGATGGTAAACAATGCT
>JAZSES010000322.1:0-4233 GCA_045531805.1 Candidatus Limenecus sp.
TTGTTGTAATAAATAATCTTTCAGACAAAATTGTAAAAGGTACGGTTATATTTATAGACGATGATTTCGGAAAAAAATCCAAAGATTTTTACCTAAAAGACTTGTTAACAGACAAAATGATAAGAGCAAAAGTTCAAAACAAAAAACTAACAGTAAGACTCAAACCTTATGATGCTTTATGGTTAAGATTATAATAAAAACAAAAAAAAATTCGCCCCAAAATAAAAACAGAAGAGGCGAATTTTTTATAATATAAAAATTATCTTGAACAAATCACTCTAGCCGCATGAACACCAGAAGCTGACGCCTGAATAAGTCCTCTTGTAACACCTGCGCCATCACCAATAGTAAAGAGATTTTTAACTTGTTCAGTTTCAAGCTCTTTAGTTAATTTTACACGACCTGAATAGAATTTAACTTCAATACCATATAGTAATGTATATCGTGAAGCAACACCAGGAGCAATTTTATCCAACGCTTGCAACATTTCAATAATAGCTGTCATTTGTCTATACGGAAGCACCAAGCTCAAATCTCCAGGCGTAGCGCACTGCAAAGTAGGTGTAATTATGCTACTTTTAATTCTATCTGGAGTAGAACGTCTACCATCTAGTAAATCACCAAATCTTTGAACTAAAACACCACCTGAAAGCATATTTGCCAATCTAGCAACATGTTGGCCATAAGCAATAGGTTCTTTAAATGGTTCAGTAAACTTCTCACTAACCAATAGAGCAAAGTTTGTATTCTGAGTTCTTTTTTCAGCATAACTATGACCATTTACAGTAGCAATACCGCTATAATTTTCTGCAACAACTTCGCCATATGGATTCATACAGAATGTTCTAACTTCATCACCAAATGTTTTTGAGTGATAAACCAATTTTGATTCATACAATTTGTCAGTAATATGAGAAAACACAGGTGCAGGAAGTTCTACACGAACCCCAACATCAACCGCATTGTTAACCATGCCAATTTTATTTTTATCGAATTCTTTTGTTAACCAATCAGCGCCTTCTCTGCCAGGTGCAATAATTAGATATTCTGCTCTAATTTCTTGATTATCTGATGTAACAAAGCCTTTTACTTGTTCATTTTCAACAATAAGACTTGAAGCAGCAACTTTGTTTAAGATTGTCACTCTATCACTAAGGTAATCCTGCATATTCTTCAACACACCAAGACTTCTTTCAGTACCAAGGTGACGAACAGGAGAATGAACTAACTTTAATTCAGCTAGTGTTGCTGCACGTTCAATCTCCACAAAATCATCTCTATTAGTTCCAAACACTTCATCAGTTGCGCCAAAACCAAGGTAAATATCATCTGTATATTTAATAAGATTTTCAACCTGAGTTCTATCCATGTAATCCAACATGTGACCACCAACATCAGGAGTCAATGTTAATTTACCATCAGAAAATGCGCCAGCACCACCCCAACCACACAACAAGCCACAAGTTTTGCAATTAAGGCATTTTTTTACACCTTCACGCAAGAAACATTTTCTTTCTTCAATTTTCAAACCTTTTTCGACAATCAAAACCTTCCATTCAGGCTTTAATTTCATTATTTCAAGAGCTGCAAAAATCCCAGCTGGACCTGCACCAATAATAGCAACATCATAATTTGAAGCAATATTCATTCCAAAAATCCTTTCGTACCCATACAGTCCTATTCTATACAAAAAAACAACTTATTTAAACAAAAAATAAATATTAAAAAAAAAATTTTTACAAATTCACTAAACAAAAGCATTTTATGTTATAATTTGCACACTAAAAAGACATTAGTTAAATGTAGAGGAAAAAATTATGGATTACTTAACAGAAGTGTTTGAAAATCTAAAAGCAAAAAATGCACACGAACCAGAGTTTATACAAGCAGCACAAGAAGTTCTAACGTCCCTGAAACCTGTAATTGAAAAGCACCCAGAGTTCAAGATTTCAGCACTTTTGGAAAGAATTACAGAACCAGAAAGAATAATTACATTCCGTGTACCTTGGGTTGACGACAAAGGACAAACTCATGTAAACAGGGGTTATAGAATTCAATTCAACGGTGCAATCGGCCCATTCAAAGGAGGACTAAGATTTCACCCTAGCGTAAATCAAAGTATTATGAAATTCTTGGCATTTGAACAAGTATTTAAAAACGCATTGACAGGTTTACCAATCGGTGGTGGTAAAGGTGGAAGTGATTTTGACCCAAAAGGAAAATCAGACAACGAGATTATGCGCTTTTGCCAAAGCTTTATGAATGAATTGTACAGACACATTGGACAAGACCTTGATGTACCAGCTGGAGATATCGGCGTAGGTGCTAGAGAAATCGGATATATGTTTGGACAATACAGAAAGCTCAAAAATACATATGAAGCAGGTGTACTGACAGGTAAAGGCTTGCAATATGGTGGCTCATTAGCAAGAAAAGAAGCAACAGGCTTTGGACTAATTTACTTTATGAGAGAAATGCTCAAAAACGATAATATAGAACTGAAAGGCAAAACTGTAACTATTTCAGGCTCTGGTAATGTAGCTATTTATGCTTGCCAAAAAGCTCAAGAATATGGTGCAAAAGTTGTTGCAATGAGTGACTCAAATGGTTGTATTTATGACGCAAATGGAATCAACTTGGATGTAATAAAACAAATTAAAGAAGTTGAACGAGGAAGAATAAAAGATTACGCAACACGAGTAGCTGGTTCAGTTTATACAGAATCAGTGAATGGCTCACATCCTATATGGGCTATAAAAACTGACATAGCATTGCCTTGTGCGACACAGAATGAACTAAATCTAGAAGAAGCAAAAGAACTGGTTAAAAATGGTGTTATTGCTATCGGAGAAGGTGCCAATATGCCATCAACTATCGAAGCAGCTGAATACTTCTTGGCTAATAAAGTTCTATTTGCGCCTGCAAAAGCAGCAAACGCTGGTGGCGTTGCAACATCTGCACTTGAAATGTCACAAAACAGCATGCGTTTGTCTTGGACTTTTGAAGAAGTTGATGAAAAATTAGACAGAATTATGACAAACATCTTCAAAGCTTGTAAATTATCTGCTGAAGAATATAACTTAGGAAAAAATTATATTGCAGGTGCAAACATAGCTGGCTTTGATAAAGTTTCAAAAGCAATGATTGCACAAGGAATAATATAGTTATTCAAACCAAATATAGCAAAGAAGAGAAAGACGTTTGTCTTTCTCTTTTTTGTTAATAATTGTAAATAAAAAAATCAAAACACTAAAGCTGCGATTACCAAAAGCCGATAAAACAAAAGTAGACTTATGCAGAAAGGATGGTAATTATGGTAGATGGAATCAACGGAATTGGTAGTGCTTCTGGGTTAGATGCAACTGAACTAAAAAAATTGATAAAAGAAGTTGTTGCAGAAGAAATCGATACACAAAAAGAATCTGCTCACAAAATGATGGAACAAGCTTATGAGGAAGTTGGATTCGAACCCGAACAAAAAGCAAAAGAAGAAGATAATACAAATGCTTTTACTTCAATATTAACAAAACTTCTTGACGTAATAATGGCTGTTTTTGGTGGTGGCAATAAAGATAAAGTTGAAGATGGAAATGAAGCAGAAAATGCAAATAACAACAAAGAAACTGGTGAAGAAAAATACAAAATGTCAGCAGGTGAAGAAGCTTATCTTAAAATGAACCCAGACCTAGTAAAAAATATGATTGCAGAAGAAAAATACCAAGAAAAATATGGCGACAAAAATGGAGGCTTAAAAGCCTTTAGAGTAGATAATCTAGCAAAAAAAGTAACTGATGAAGAAGTTCAAGCTTATCTTCAACTAAATCAAAATGCAATAAAAGATGCAATGGCTGCTGATGGCATAGATGTAGATGATGCCGCTGTAAATGAACCTAAAACATTAAATGAAAATGAAAAAGCATTTATGACCTTAAATCCCGATTTTGTTAAAAATCTAATTGCAGAAGAAAAATACCAAGAAAAATATGGCGACAAAAATGGAGGCTTAAAAGCCTTTAGAGTGGACAATCTAGCCCAAAAAGTAACAAATGAAGAAATACAAGCTTATCTTCAACTACACCCAAGTGTCATAAAAGAAGCAATCGCAAAAGGATAGAAAAAAAAGAAGGGCATAAGCCCTTCTTTTTTTTTAATAAAATTTGATTAAGAGAAGAAATGTCCTCTTTTTGAATCAAGCGTAATCTTGTCAAAAGAGTAAAGTCTTGCAGGTCTTTT
>JAZSES010000100.1:0-2074 GCA_045531805.1 Candidatus Limenecus sp.
ATTAAAGCAGCTTCTCTAGCTTTTTTTACAGCTCTTGCCAACATTCTTTGGTGTTTAGCACAAGTACCTGTAATTCTTCTAGGAAGAATTTTACCTGCTTCTGTTAAATATCTTCTGATTTTTTGAGCATCTTTGTAGTCGATAACTTCTACTTTGTCTGCACAGAAGTTGCAGCTTTTTCTTTTGTTTTTGTCGATTTGTGGTCTTGCCATTACTTTGTTCCTTTTCTTTTTTGTTAATAGCTTTTGCGCCCAGACTAACTTTGTTACACCAAGCAAGGAATCTTTATACGGCACGCAGAACTCCATTACTGACTTTGCCTACCTCTCAAATAAACTTGCCACTGGCAACTTTATTTGGAGTCCTTGCCCAGACTAACTTTGTCTTTCGACAACACGAAAACCTAGAACGGAATTTCGTCCTCACCTATTAAGTCGTCTGAGAAATCGTCCTGTCCAAATTGGACAAGTGAGTCAGGTGATTTTGGTGTTGGTGAACTAAAACCAGCTGAACTACCAGCTAGTTTCTCAATAGCAAATGCATCGATTTCGACAATTCTCTTTTCTGAACCGTCTTCACCTTTCACCGTATTGTTTTGAAGTCTACCCTCAACGACAATTCTGTCGCCTTTTTGAACAGTATCTTCAACAGTTTGCGCCAAATTTCCTTTGGCAACAACTCTAACCAATGATTCTTCAGTTTCGGAAATATTCATAGCAAATGCGGAAATCGGTACATTATTCGATGTAAAGCGTTTTTCCGGTGCTCTATAAACTGTTCCTGATATTACTGCTTTTGCTAAGCTCATTTCTACTCCTGTTTCTCAACTATGCGCTAACTTTTGAAGCTTCTAAAAACATAATTCTAAGAATATTGTCATTCAAGCTCAATTGTCTTTTTAACTCAGCAACTTTACCAGCAGCCAATTCCAATTTCAAAGCTACATAATGACCATCTCTAAAGTTTTGGATATCATGAGCAAGTTTTTTTCTTCCCATTTTTTCTACAGAAGAAACACTTCCACCCAAAGCTTTAATGCTTTCTTCCAATTTAGCAACAACTTTGTCTGCTTCTTCAGCATCCATATTTGGTTTAATAATTGTAAGTAATTCGTAATTTTTCACTGTTTTGCTCCTTACTAGTAAATTTACGTGTAAATGTAAATTATCATAAACATATTTCTATTACAAACTCTTTACCCACAAATCTTACAGATATGTAAAAATTGTTAAGAGTTTGTCAGCACAAAATAGTGCCCTATAATTAAAGTATGAGAATTTTAGGTTTAGACCCAGGAATAGCAATTGTAGGCTATAGTATAATTGATGTTGATGATGATTCATACAAACTGATTGCATCAGGTTCAATACAAACTGCAAAAAATAAAAACGATGGTCAAAGACTACTAGAGATTCATAATGATCTTGAAGAAATAATAAAATTATATTTGCCAAATGCGGCAAGTGTAGAAAAACTGTTCTTCTTCAAAAACCAAAAAACAGTAATACCTGTAGCACAAGCTAGAGGTGTAATCATTATGACATTAGCAAAACTAAATATACCACTAGGGGAATACACGCCTCTTGAGGTAAAACAAACAATTACAGGTTTTGGGATGGCTAAAAAAAATGAAGTAGCAAATGCTATTGAAAAGATGGTAGACAAAAACGGAAACAAATGGCCAACACTCGACGATACCGTTGATTCAATAGCAATTGCTGTTTGCCACGCTAGACATTCTAGTCGAGACTTAACAAAATATGTTAATGCTTAAATATTTATGTTTTAATAGTTACAGAGATAAAAGAGGGGATAGCATGTTTTCTAATAAAGTATTTCTTAAAAATCTATTGAGCCTTTCTGCTATTTTAGGCTTAATTTTAGGTATCATAACAATTATTCCGTTCATATCAGGGCTTGCATTTTTTGTACTAATGGTACTAGCAGCACCAATTCTTTTTGTATACCTAAAAAAACTACAATTAATTGGATATATGACACCACAAGAAGGTGCTATTTATGGTTCATTTATCGGATTTGCTTCATTTTTAGGATTTTCCGTTTCATTTATCCC
>JAZSES010000108.1:0-3904 GCA_045531805.1 Candidatus Limenecus sp.
GATATAATTGCGCTATGGAAAATAAAAGTATTATTCAAAAAGCATTCGACATCACCAAAGAAAATATTATCCTTGCTCAACCATTGGTTCTATACCTACTTGCCGCAAGTTTTACGTTAGCAGGGTTGGCTATGCAAAGCAACAAGCTTGCATACATTGTATTTTTTACAACTAATCTTCTTTTATTTACAGCATTTTTGGCTGGTTGGTTTTCTATGATAAAACAAGGCATATTGCTAAATAGAAGAATAGAAAATGGCGAATTTCAAAAAGCAGAAGATAGAGCAGCAGCTTCTTGGGATTTAGGTAAGGCTTTTTTCCCTGGGGTTGGAGATAATTTCTTAAAAGTCACTTTAACAACTTTAGCATATACAATAATTTTTGCATTATTAGCCTATGCATTCTACAAACTTGGACAAAACTACCTACCAAACCAAGTCTTGAATTTGCAAAAAATAAACACACTTGCAAACTCATCTCCTGCAGAAATTCAAAAATTTGTATACGGACTAAGCTATGAACAACTAAAAGCAATTAATATTTGGATGCTATATTTGGGTAGCGTGAGCTTTGGTTATACTTTTATTACACTATTTTGGTTTCCTGCAATATTTGACGCACAAGACAATCAAAAAGAATCATTTTGGCTAACTCCAATAAAATCGTTTTACCGAAATATTGTGTTTTTATTCAAAAATTTCCTTGGTTCTCTAGGAATAATTCTATTTCTACTTATATTAAACACTTTTATTTCAGTTCTTAGTGTAATCTTCAATTTAAATATAATTTTATCCATAGTAGGGTTAATAATTTCATTTTATTTTGCAACATACGCTGTAGTATTGATATTCTTGTATTATGACGAAAGAAAAAACTAAAAAAATTATAGCAATCGTTGGGCCAACTGCATCGGGCAAAACATCCTTGGCTATAGAAATAGCTAAAAGTTTGAATACAGAAATTATTTCTGCAGACTCAAGACAAATTTTCAAAGAGTTTAATATTGCAACCGCAAAACCGACAACTGAGGAAATGCAAGGAATAAAACATCACTTGATGGATTTCATTAACCCGACAGACGAATTTACTGTTGCAGACTTTAAAGACCAAGCTACACTGGTTATTAACAAGCTCCTAGAACAAGGTAAAACCCCAATTGTAGCTGGAGGAACAGGGCTTTATTTTAGAATACTACTTGAAAATTTTGACCTCCCAAGAGTTGCGCCAAACAAAGAACTCAGAGAAGAATTACACAAAATAGAAAAAGAAAATGGAGTCGAAGCCTTATACAAAATGCTTGTAGAGCTAGACCCTGCATTGGCAGAAAAAATACATCCAAACAATTCGGTAAAAATTGTGCGTGCATTAGAAGTTTGCAAAACTCTTGGTATCCCAATGTCACAGGCTCAAAAAATAAAAGACGAACCTGAATATCAGGTAACTTGGATTGGATTGGGACACCTAAACGGGCAAGATAGAGAACTTTTGTACTCTAGAACTGATAAAAGAGTGGACATAATGCTTGAACAAGGTCTTGAAGTTGAGGCAAGATTGTTGTTTGAAAAATATGGATACATACAAAGTCTTGAAAAAACAATAGGTTATCAAGAATTTATTGAATATTTTGAAGGTCAAAAAACCAAAGAAGAAACTATTGCACAAATCAAACAAAACACACGTCGTTATGCAAAAAGACAATTAACTTGGTTTAGACGTAATGAAAACATTCACTGGCTAGATATTACAAGTTCAAAGAAAAAACTTGTAGAAACTTGTATTAAACTCCACAATTCTGAAAAATAAAATATTACAATTGATAATATGTATTATATTAAACAGGAAATTAAACCTAAACCACGAAGTGGTAGTACAGGAGCGTAGCTCCTGTTGGGCGAAGCTTATGGGTTAGAGATTTTTAAGCAAGAAAATGAAATTTTACAACACGAATTGTGGAGAAAATTTCGTTTTCTTGGTTTAAAAGCTCTTTTGAATAGCTTGTTTTTCTTTTTTGGTTCGTTTTTTCTTTTTGCATAGCAACAAAAAGAAAAAATGAACGAATAATAAGAAATATTTTTTTATGTTCATTTCTTTCTCTTTGACTCTTGCACGCAAAGAGAAAGAAACGGAACCAAAGAAAGAGGCACTATTAAATAATCTAAAGAAATAAATAATAAAAAGTTTTTTCGTGACGCCATTTAGCACGCATCGCTTTAGCTCTGCGGCTAAAGAAGGCAAACAGCGCTTACTAAAAGAGCTTGTATATTCTTTGTACGAAAATTTTTCAGCACAAGACTGAGTAAATTTTCTGCAAATAATTACAAACTCTAGTCAAAGTTACATCAGGGCTCCGCCCCGAACCCCAGTTGAAATCTTACTATTAAAATTTACATAATAACTATTATCACTTTGTTTATAGTCTTCAAGTCGAACCAAAATCTGTCTGAAAATATATCTTTTAATACTCCCTTTTAAATCTAGTTGTTAAGTTTTGTAAAGCATGGAAAGGTAGTGATATATTATATTTTGAGGTTCTGTATATATTCTTTCTATAAGTTTTAGCAATTTTTTATACAAAAATAACTTTATATAAGAGTAAGGATTAAACAAAAAACAATCCAAAACACAAACCACAAAAGAGATACAAGATTTAATAATTGGAGGAACCAACTATGGCAAGAGTTTTGATTTCAATGCCCGAAGAATTTTTAAACAAAATTGATGGAGTAGCTGAAACAGAAAATCGTACAAGAAGCGAACTTATCAGAGAAGCATTGAGAACATATATTCATAAACAAAAAGTTAGAGAAAATTCAATTGCAGCTAAAAACGCAAGCATTTTAGAAGCATTACTAGATTAATAAAATTGGCTACGGCGCTGATTTGGGGAAAATGAAAAACTTTTGCACAATTGCAATACAAAATTAAAAAGCATAAAACACTAAGGCAATACTAGATTTGGGGAAATAAAAAACGGCTCTTTAACGAGTCGTTTTTTATTTGCTTTATTTTGAATAAATTTGATTTTGTATCAAGAGTGCTGCAGACAACAATGGATCAACAGCTGTTGAAAATGGAGGCGCATATGTCATATCTGTATGCAAGAAACCATCTAATGTTTGCTCCGCCATAATAGCTGATGCCACAGTATTTACACGTTTATCAGCATCACCACCACCGATTGCTTGAGCACCAAGAATTTTCTTAGTTCTTTTATCGACAACAAGTTTGATTGTAATGTCTGCCGCTCCAGGCATATACCCAGCTTTATCCTTTTTAGTCATTGTTGCACAGATAGGCTCAAATCCAAACTTTTTAGCATCAGTTTCATTAAGCCCTGTAATAGATATAGTTAGACCATTATATCGAGTTACAGCTGAACCAAGTACGCCAGGAAATGCATCATATTCACCTGCAATATTCAATGCTGCACAACGACCTTCTTTATTTGCTGTTGAACCAAGTGGAATCCAACAATAATTTTTGGATACAAGATGAAAATTCTCTGTACAATCACCAGCAGCATAAATATCTTTCTCTGATGTTTGCATCCTATTGTCAACTCGTATAGCATTGCTAATACCTAGTTCAATACCTGCAGCAGCTGCAATTTCTGTATTTGGAGCTACTCCAACAGCAACAACAACCAAATCTGCATCAATAACAAGACCTTTAGATGTTATAACCTTTTCAACTTTTTCTTCTCCTTCAAAAGAGATTACACCATCATTTGTTATAATTTTTGCAAGACCATTGCTTCTTTCTTCAATATCTTTTTGTATAAGATCACTTATTTCTGGGTCGAACAGAGATAAAATGTGCTCATCTCTTTCTATTAAATAAGTTTCAACACCATTTTTACAAAATGCTTCAAGTAGTTCTATTCCGATATAACCGCCACCAACAA
>JAZSES010000206.1:0-2865 GCA_045531805.1 Candidatus Limenecus sp.
AGAATCTGCATTGAATGCGAATTTGATGTTGTTCAGTCTTTCCATAAATGCGGTTGTGAGTAAGTAGCGAGCTTCAATTTGGTCTTCGCAGTATACATCATATTTCTTTTCAAATTCAACATCTTCGAGATTTATTTTTTGTAGGTCAGGGTATAAGTTTAAACTTTTTTTTGAATGTAAGATGTTATCTATTTTTTTGTATAACTTATTTAATCCATTTTTTTTACCATCAGCTTTGATGATAACGGGTTCGTTAGTTAGTTTATGGTCTGTTTCAAGTAATATTAAAACCCCTTTGAATGGATCTAAATACCAATCGTCGTGTTCATCACGCTTTAAATTGCATTCATCTATGCTTATTTTTGTATTTTTGTAGTTACCCAAAAAACTCTCGTCGGTTTCTTTTGCGCTAAAATATCCAATTAGTCTAAACACTTTAATTACGATTGGAGGAATGAGACCAGCACTAGAGTAAGTCCATTCAAAGTTTGGTATTTTATCAAAGATTTTGGGCATTACTACGCCTGTTACCCGTGCTTCAAAAAATTTAGGCAAATCTATCGTATTGAAGAGTATTGCGGCTATAAAAGGAAAGGCTATTAATGATATACCACAGACTATACCTATTGCTGGCCAGATTCCACATTTTTTAAAATCATCTGGGGGAATGCTACTGCAAACATGAACTATAAAAATAGTAGTAAAAAGTATCAAAATAAAAGCAATAGTCATGTTTCGTGAGTATTTTTTTTTGATTTCTTTTCTTTCTTCTTCAAAAGGTTTTAGTTCTTCAAGTATTTCATTGACAAAAATATCAGTGCAGAGTTTTCTAAACTGATTTGGCGTTATTTCTTGTTGTGGAGATTGATTATTTTTCATTTTATAGTCCTATATCTCTATTGATTTTTAGTGCATCAACCATTTCAAGAATAGAGGCAAATTCATCCACCATTGTTTTGTATTGGTTGAAATTGTAGATAGGCTTGTAGATATTTGCAAATTTGAATAAGTCACGATGAGTGTATACGGCAATAAGCATCTTGTTGTCAATAATTGAAGCTTCAACAAAATCAGCATTGAAAGCAAATTTGATGTTGTTTAGTCTTTCCATAAAAGCAGTAGTGAGTAGATAACGAGCTTCTATCTGGTCAGCACAGTACACATCGTATTTTTTTTCAAACTCAACGTCTTCGAGATTTATTTTTTGTAAGTTTTGGAAAAAATGTTTTTTATACCATAAGTTATTATCGATTTTGTTTTGAATTTTATTGAGTCCGTTTTTAAATCCATCAGCTTTGATGATGACAGGGGTGTTTGATAGTTTGGTGTCTGTTCTAAGTAACACCAATACGCCTTTGAATGGTGGATATAATAAATCTCCTCTGCTATCACGGTTTAATTGACATTCATCTATACATACTTTTACATTTTTGTAGTCACAGAAAAAACTGTCGTCATTATCTTTTGTGCTAAAATATCCAAATAGTTTAAATTGTTTAATTTCTTCTTTTACAATACTTTCATCTTTCATCCATTTGAAGTTTGGTAATCTGTCGAAGATTTTTGGCATTATTACCTTTTTTACTTCTTGTTCGAAAGTTTTTGGTAGTATAGAAACATAAACACCAATAGCAAATATTGCACAAAGGATAATTTGGATAATAGCTTTTAACCCTTCTAGTTCTGCTTTTGTTGGGTTTTTTATTATTAAGTGAGATAGTAAACATACAATAAATATTAGGGCAATACAAATTAATATCAATTTTATTTGTTTTATAGGTACTTTTTTTCTTTTTTCTTCAAAAGGTTTTAGTTCTTCGATGATTTCGTTAACGAAAATATCTGTGCAGAGTTTTCTAAACTGATTAGGTGTTATTTCTTGTTGGGGCGTTTGATGATTTTCCATTTTTTATCCTGTCTTTTTAAACATTATATGTGTTTAGTGTTTATTGTTATACATACAGATGTCCGAGGAATTTTTGCTTTGGGTGGAGGTGGGAGACAAGTTATGTGAGCTTTTTGTGTTATAATCATTCTATTAAGGTTTTTGGGGAAGAAATGTTTATAAAATCAGTTGAGTTAAAAAACTACAGAAATTATGAGGATTTGAGCCTTGAATTTTCTAGTGACAAAATTCTACTGATTGGTAAAAATGCGCAAGGGAAAACAAATCTTCTTGAATCTATTTATTATCTTTCTTGTTTGGGAACTGCAAGATCGAAAACTGATAGTGAATTGATTCTTTGGGGGAAAGATTTTTGTAGGCTTAAAGCTATTGTTGAAAAACAAGAGTTAGAGCGAGAATTGGATGTGCTTGTTAATCCTCCCAAACGTAAAGAGTTAAAAATTAATGGTGTAAAGAAGGGTAAGTCTGCAGATTTTTGTACAAACCTTTCTGTTGTATCTTTTTCTGTAAATGATTTACTTTTATTGCGTGGTGTTCCAGATGATAGAAGAAGTTGGCTTGATATGGCAATAAGCCAGATTTATCCAGCATATCTTGATAGAGTTTCAAAGTATAACAAAATTCGTGTGCAAAAAAGTAATCATCTTAAGGATATAAAAGGTAATTTAAATGCGGATACTTCTTTGCTTGATGTTTTTAATACACAGTTGGCAGTAGCTGGTAGTAACATAATATTTTTACGACTAAAATTTTTAAAAGAGTTGCAAAAGATTGCAATGGAAAAACATATTCAAATTGCAGAAAACGAAGTTCTTGCAACTGTCTATAACTCTACAGTTTTTGGAGATGTTAGCTTTGAGAATTTGCCTAGTGTTGAAGACATTGCAAGTCGGATCGTAGCCATGTCGTTCTGTGAGCCAAGGAGTTGTGTTCTTCTCTTGTCTTCCTAAGACCGCTTG
>JAZSES010000268.1:0-10188 GCA_045531805.1 Candidatus Limenecus sp.
TTGTTGGGCAAGTATGCCCAACTTACAAAAAATTGCTTCCGACCAAAACGGGCATTAAAATACAACTACAATGATTTATAATCAAATAGATTCATTAGACATGATGCATGCAATTAATGTATTAGATTCATATAATTAGGATTAGATTCAAATGAGTAAATGGACACACCATATAAAGAAAAAAGCCCGAAACACATATATTTCTTGGCTTTATTAGTGGTGGAGGTTAGGGGATTCGCACTCCTGACCCCCTGCGTGCAAAGCAGGTGCTCTACCAGCTGAGCTAAACCCCCACGAGTTCTTTCTATATTATTATAATACATGGTGATTTTTATTTGTAAAGTCTTTTTTTATTTACAAAATTTCTTTCATAGATTATTGTAAAAATATTATGTTAAACAAATATAAACAATTCTTAGAAAACCTCGACATAGAACTATCAAATTACTTTAAAGAACAAGATAAATATATATTTTGTAAAAAGGGATGCTGTGACTGTTGCAAGCTGGGGCAATACCCAATGAGCAAAATCGAATTTGACAATCTAAAAACAGCATATGAATCACTAACAATAAATGATAAGCGTATAGTTACAACAAGAATAAAAAAGCTCAAAAAAGAATATGAAAAGCATGTAAGCAAAAATAACAAAAAAAATTTTGAACACGCTTGCCCATTTTTACTCGGCAATAGTTGTTGTGTTTACAAAAATCGACCAATTATTTGCAGAACATTTGGATTAATAAAATCTGCAAAAACACAAGATGGAACAGAAATTGCAATCCTTCCTGAATGTTTACACAAAGGGCTAAATTATAGCAAAGTATTTAACTTTTTAAAAAATGATTTTGACCGCGAAAAAATAGAACAATTTAAAGACAACACCCCACCAATGGCTTACAACATAACACTACAAGCTATTTATGAAAAAAATAGCGACAACATAGACTTCTCTATAAGAAAAACAATGATAGAATTCCTAAAAGAGTTATAAATCTATACCAATAACTTCAATACCCTTATAAACAGAACGGATTTTCGACTTCAATCCTTCAACTTTGTCTATCATTATCAAACCAAGAAATGCACCCAAAATAGCTTCTAGCTGTGATACTGGTAACATATTAGATGGCAATTCTTTAAATCCATATTTAAACTTTAGAGCACTTTGCAAAGCCTTGCAGTCTACTGGAGAACGATCTTTATAAACTCCAGAAAGACTAAGCGATGATTTCAACTCATGTATATCATAACGAAAAACATCAATACCCTCTTGTTTTAAATCCGCAAAAACATCGCAACCTCGATGAGAATATCTTTGAATCCAGTCACTATCTTGATTAATCAACTCACAACTTTGAACAAGTTGATACTCTCTTGACATAAGCTTCCATTTTGCATTCAACATTAAGGGGTTTTCTGGCATAGCAATATTAATTATTGAATTTTGTTTTCCAACAAGTCTTTTCAAAAAGAAACGCACATCTTCCATGGAGAATAACTTATCAAGAGTAACAATATTCCTATTCTTATCAAGTATAGCAACACCGGTTTCGTTCGTAGAATTTGAACCCAATGAAATACCAACAAAAAACAATTTATTTTCATTGTTAAGATTCAATTTTAATTCAGCCATATCACTAATCATAAAAACCTTCTTTTATTAATAGACAACTCTACGCGACGAACTATAACTACCTTTGTTTTTACTTTCATATAATTTTTCAAAACTATTTTGTACATCCTTATAGTTTTTAATAGTAAGCTGAATAGACTTATTAACAACAAGAAACATTAGAGGCAATGATAGTAAAATTGTAAAAATACACACAATCATATGTTTTGAAAGCTTTATCAATCGTGCCTTTTGTTTTGCAGAGTCTTTATCAGCTTTATATTTAGACAAAAGTTGATTAAACAAAGTAGTTCGTTCTTCCATTGGAATTTTATCAAAAAACTCAACATTTTCAGAATTAACCATAACAACAAACTTTTTTGCTCTAGGCCCAGTATTTCTTACGACAGGTTTTTCAATCGCGGCATAAGGATCAAACTCATCTTCAACATTTATATTAAAAGAACCACCCATTAAGGCCTGTGGACTTTGCGACAAGAAACCTTCAGAATCATCTGTAACGGTACTGCTCATACTACGAATTGTGGCTTGAAGTTTTTCAATCTCAAGCTTTTCATCAAAATCCATATCAAACAAATCTTCATTCATTCCGTCAGACAAGTCTTATTTCCTTCTATTTTAATAACTTTGTTGTTTCTGAATAGTATGTTTGTGATAAACTACAAATATTATACTACATTATAAATAAAAATATTAACCTAAGTTTGGTGTATTTTAACCAAGAAAAATTCAGGGTACCAAATAAGCAAATACGGACAAAACGAACCGCTGAATAACTGACAAGATAATAAATAAACAGCCGTTAAAAGCAACAAGTCGCAGTAAATACACCAGATTTAATTATACGGAGAGAATAATGTTTAGTTTTGACAAAGAAAAGTTAGTAGGTTATATAGAAAATCTTAATACTCCCAAAATCCTAATTATAGGAGACATGGGTATCGATGAAATGATTTATGGCGCAACTGAAAGAATTTCAAGAGAGGCTCCAGTTCTAATTCTGCGCCATTCAAATACAAAAATCATACTAGGACAAGCTGCCAATGCTGCTCACAACTTATCAACAATAAACAATGGTAAAGTATCAGCAATAGGCTTATATGGCAATGATTATTACGGACCTATATTATTAGAAGCATTTACAAAAGCTGGCATAAACACTGAATTCATGGTCAAAGATGAAACAAGAACAACAACAGTAAAATCGAGAATTTCTGGTGCTAGTTGCCACTCAGTTACTCAACAAGTTGTTCGTATTGACAGGGTTGACGAAACAAAGTTATCACAAGATGTTGAAAATAAAATTATCGAAAATATAGAGAAAGCTATTCCACTACACGATGCTGTAATACTATCGGATTACAATATTGGAATGCTAACAGATAGAGTGATTCAGTCAACAGTAGAAGTTTGCAAAAAATACAAAAAAATACTTGTCGCTGATATTCAAAAGGATATGAGTAGATACAAAGGAATTTATGCCCTTACACCAAATCAGCCAGACAGTGAAAAAGCTGCAGGGTATTTTATTAAAGATGAAAAAACACTCAACAGTGCAGGAAAAGATATATTGAAAATAACAGATGCACAAGTTTTATTACTTACTCGCGGAGCTGAGGGCATGGCTGTTTTTGAAAAAGGAAAAGATATGCGCACAGACGTACCCGTTTTCAACAGAACAAGTGTATTTGATGTAACAGGGGCGGGTGACACAGTTGTTGCAACATTTACATTAGCACTTGCAGCTGGAGCAGAGCCTAAGTATGCAGCAATTATAGGAAATATTGCAGCAAGCATTGTAATTCGTTCTTTTGGTTGCGCAACAACAACTATCGAAGAAATTAAATCTAGTTTGAATAAAATGGACATGTCAAATTACACGATAAAAGCTTAAATATTAACATTGAGGAGAACTTATGAATATAAAAAATCTTAAACCGCTTGATTATATAATTATAGTTGCAATTTTTGCAGTTCTATTAATAGGATTATTAGTGGTAAAAGGTAAAAACAAATTCTCAAAATCACCAGTTGAAGCAACACAAAAAGTTGCGTTCCAAGTTATGTTACGTAGCGTATCAATAACAGATAATATTATGCCATTTAGAGTCGGAGAAGAAGCATTCATTACAATAAGAAACGTACCATATACAAAGCTACAAATCATTGATTCAAAGTTCTCCCCCAAAAAAGCAATGATACCGACAGGCAATCCCAAACATCCATATATTGTTGCAGAAGACATTTCACTTCCATATCAGTATGACATGATAATTACACTTATCGACGAAGCTAAAATAACAAAAGATGGAGCTGTCGTAGGTGGTAACAAAATAAAAATAGGACTACCTATTGTTCTTGAAGGTTTTAACTATCGTATAGGCGGAACTATTTCAAACGTGCAACTACTCGAAGATAAAGATGTTGAAGTTATTAATGAATTTGTAAAAAAACAACAAGAACTAAATAAAATTGAAGCAGAAAAAATCAAAAACACTCAAAAAGTTCAAATTATAGAACAACCTAAGAAAAAATAAGAGGTTTTTTGTCTTATGATTCAATCAGAATTTTTAGATTTAAAAAACAAGTTTTATTTATTCTGTCAAGAAAAAACAAGAACGCTAGTAAATAGTAGCGTAATTTTGACAAAAATCGATGATATCATTTTCGCAATGATAGGCTTAACATTGTTTGCTTCAATATTTATGCAAAGTGAAAAAATTGGATTAATTGCACTTTGCGTATCAGGATTAACATTGATAAAGCTATTGACAAAAAAAGGTGCAAAAATTAGATTTACCCCTTGGGATATTTCAATATTTGTATATTTCATAATCTGTTTTATCAGCACGATAAATTCAACATTGTTAGAACAAAGCATCCACGGCTTTTTGAAAACAGTTGTATACATTCTTTTTTACTATAGTGTTGCAAACTATTTTCAAACAAACCAAAACAAAATCAAATACATATTTCTACTAATTGCAGGCTTATGTACATTCGAAGGAATTATAGCATTACTCCAAAATTTTTCAGGTGTTGAACAAATCGCAACTTGGCAGGACTCAAACTATATTAATCCAGAAGATGCAATAGCAAGAGCCTATGGAACTCTAAAACCATATAACCCTAATCTATTAGGCGGTTACTTGCTAGCAGGAATTCCTTTTGTTTTTGGAACATCTGCATTATTTTTAATGAACAAAAGCAAAAAACATTTCATAGCTGGTATGATTTCATTTGCAATCTGTACACTGGCTGTTTTTGTGACAGGGTCTAGAGGTGCTTACTTAGGACTTGGAGCAATATTAGCAGGCATTGTCCTTATTGCAGGATTGATAATAAAAGTAGACTTTTCTAAACAAGAAAAACTAAAACAACTCTACAAAAAAGCAATAACATTAATGATGAGTTGCATCGTTTTAATATTGATAGCAGTACCGAAAATCACTAAGAGACTATTGTCTATATTTATACTTCGTGGTGATTCATCTACATCTTTTAGAATGAATGTATATAACTCATCTTGGCAAATGTTTTGTGACAATTGGATTTTGGGAATAGGCGCTGGAAATCAAACTTTTAGAGAAATTTATGGTCTATACATGCTTACAGGTTTTGATGCCTTAAGCACATACTCTGTTCCTTTAGAAATCGCTGTAGAATCAGGGATTTTGGGTTTAATTGCATTTGCAAGCTTCATTGTATTGTTCTTGCTCCACTCATTAAAGTTAATACTAACATCTAATCCTAAAGGACTAGCCGAAAAAGTTATTGTTTCTTCTGCAATATTAACAATTTTTGGTGTGATGACACACGGACTATTTGATACAATATATTTCAGACCACAAGTGCAATTTTTATTTTGGTTAATGATTGCTGTGGCGTCAAGTGTAATAATGAAAAACAAAACAGAGGAATAGTTATGAATTATTCAAAAAGATTTGCTCTTACATTTATATCGCTGATAGGTCTTTTGACATCAATAAAACTCTCAATAATATACATGGATGCAAACTTTAATCCATATGCCCTATCAAGTTTTTGCTCAATAAATGAATTTGTCGATTGTGATGGTGTTGCCAAAACAACACATTCTCAATTTTTGGGTATACCATTGGCCTTTTGGGGACTATTTTTATATTTTATATTTTTATTTTTTACTTATACAGACAAACTATACAAAATCCAAATCAAAAACTTTAGACCATTTGGTTTTGTAGAAGTATTCAAAAACCCATCATCGTATATAAGTGCATTAGGTATAATTGCGTTTTGCATTTCAATGTTTTTGGCTTGTTTATCTATATTTGAAATAGGAAAAATATGTATACTATGTTTCTTCACATATTTACTAAATCTACTATTAGGAATAATAGCAAAGCCAGAAAATGAATCATATTTCAGTATTTTCAAAACAAGCTTTTTTGATTTTATATCAGCATTAAAAGTCAAAAAATACGCGATTGCGTTTGCAATTGTAGTTTTTGCAGCAATAGGAGTGCTGTCATATACCACAGTATCAAACGTTCTTGCCCCACAAGTCCGCCTACAAAAAGAGTTTAATTCATATTTTGACAAAAAAAACAAAGACTACAAAGCCTCAGGAAATATTTTAGGTGACAAAAATGCAAAACTAGTTGTACACGAATACACTGATTATCAATGTCCTTTTTGCTTTGTTTTAAACACAATGACACTAAGAGCTGTATCTGAATTAAAAAACATAAAAGTAGTGCACCACAATTTACCTCTCGATATAGAGTGCAATAGTATGTTGAATTCACAAATGCACCCTGGCTCTTGCAAATTAGCCAAATATGCTATCGCAGCTGGTTATCAGGGGAAATATTGGGATTTAAATAATATGTTATTCGATCAAAAAGAAGATGAATACCTAGATGAAGAAAGACTACTGAAAGATGCAAAAAAACTAGGTATAAATATAGAAAAACTAAAAGAAGATGCCTATTCTGAAAAAGTTGAACAAGAGTTAAAAAAAGAAATTGAAGAAGCGACAAAATTGGGAATAGACGGAACTCCAGCATTCAGAATTAACATGGAAACTCATGTAGGAATAATGCCATATGATGATTTCAAAGAAAAACTAATAAAATCAGGCGCAAAGAAAAGGTAAACAATGATATCAAACAAGGAGAAAATTCTACTACATGCCTGTTGTGCAGTCTGTATGGCATACCCAATAGAAATATTAAAAGAAGACTATGAACCTATAGTCTTCTTTTCAAATTCTAATATATATCCCCAAGATGAATACGAAAGAAGAAAACAAGAACTAATAAATTATTGCAACAAAATGGATTATTCTTACATACTCGACGAATACACGCCAAACAAATGGCAAACTTTTATTACTGGGCTAGAAAATGAAAAAGAAAAAGGTTTACGTTGCAACAAATGCTTTGAATTCAGACTAGAACAAACAGCTAAAAAAGCAATTGAACTGGGTATTAAAACAATCACAACAACCTTAACAGTAAGCCCACATAAAATATCAAAAAACATTTTCCTTGTTGGTAAAACAATTTCAGAAAAATATAATATAAATTTTTTAGAAAAAGACTTCAAAAAACAAAATGGTTTTTTTAATACAATGAAACTAGCAAAAGAAAATGATTTTTATAGACAGCAATACTGTGGATGCAAATACAGTATAAGAAAAGAAAATATTTGATTTTGAAAAAATAATGATATAATTTTAGTACTTAAAGACACAAACGGAGCAATATATGCCAAACTATGCAATAGGAATTGATTTAGGTGGAACCAAAATTTTAACAGGACTAGTAAATAAAGCGACTGGAGAAGTTTTACATTTTATAAAACAAAAAACAGGCAAAGAAAAAGACGCTGAAAGTATAATGGAAAAACTAAAACTCTCAATAAAAGAGCTTCTCGAAGTTTCAAAGTTTGATACATCTCAGATTGATTGTATTGGCATTGGTGCTCCTGGGCAAGTTGATAGAGATAAAGGTATTTTAATCTCAGCCCCCAATCTTAATTGTTCAAACTTGAACATAAAAGCAATACTAGAAAGAGAATTTTTTATTCCAACATATCTTGGCAACGATGTTGGTATTGCGACACTAGGTGAAATGAAATTTGGTGCAGGCAAAGATTTCAACAATTTTGTGTGCATTTTTGTCGGCACAGGTATTGGTTCTGGTATAGCTGAAAATGGAAAAATCCGTTATGGAGCAACTGGTACAGCTGGTGAAATAGGTCACATCATTGTCGATGCTGGTGGACGCCCTTGCGGCTGTGGTGGTAATGGCTGTTTGGAAGCATATGCTTCTCGTACAGCAATAGAAGCTCGTATTATGGGGGCATTGAAAAAAGGACGACCCTCTATCATTACAGAATTTATGCAAGATGGAAAAGCAATAAGCTCAAAAATGATTAGAAAAGCATTAGAACACAAAGATGAACTTATTACACAGGTTTTGTTTGAAGCATCTGACTACCTATCTAATGGTATTGCTACTGTTATAAATTTCTACAATCCAGAATTAATAGTGATGGGCGGTGGTCTAATAGACGCAGTAGATGAGTTCTATTATAGAACTATCAACAAGGCAAAAACAAAAGCATTACCAATCCCTGCAAGCAAAGTTGAATTTAAAAAAGCACAACTTGGCGATTTTTCTGGGGTAATTGGAGCTTGTTTCCTTGAAGATTTGCAAAAGTTAAACAAAATAAAACAAAATGTTTAAACAAAAAAAAAGAGGAAACCAATGTTTCCTCTTTTTTGTCTATGATTTTTTATTTAGTTTGTGAGATTCAGCTTTATAAGTTTGCATACTTGACGTAAATGAATTCATACCATTTGTCATAGATGTTGCGGCACCTTGTAAATCACCTTGTGTTGCTTGAGCAATACCAGATGTCGCAGAACCAGCTGCAGTAGCAGCCCCACCACCAGCAACTAGTGCAGTACCTAGTTGATTAGACCCAAAGCTAAAGGCTAACATTGCAGAACCAGTAGCTGTGGCAACACTACCAGTCAATTGAGTACCAGTACCAATAAATTGCGCAACTTCAGCACCTTGGTGATTATCTTTGTTTACGGCTTGTTTTTTTACAGTTTGAGACATAATTTTTTTCAATTGTTGCTGAAAACTACTTGCAGAATTAGAAGCTTTTTGCGTCAAGGATACAGATTGTGACTGATTAGAAGTTATTGTTGCATTTTTTGCACTAACTTGAGACAACAATTCATTTATTTTATCAGCATTTTTACCTTTTGGTTGAACAAGATTTGCTCCAAAAGCGTGTAAAGATGAACCAGTTGCGCTGCTTGCGCTTTTTTGAGCTGAACCTTGAGCAGCTTGATTTTGTTGTTTATTAGAATTTTGTTGAACAGCTGATTGCTGTTGTGAATTTTGTGCAGCGACAGCCGTTGTTGACGTTGGAACAAAGGACTCTTGATTATTAGATGGTAGTGAATTCATTGCAAATGCATTAGCACCGTTTTCATTATTTGTAGCTGAAATAGAAGCATCAGAGTTCACACCTTCTGACTGAATACCCGCAGCTTGTTCATTTACACCTGTATCATTTTGTTGTGGAACAGCTGGTGCGACAGGAGCTTCAGCAACAGTCTGTGGCGTATAGGTTTGACCATCTTCAGCCATCAATGACTCAATTTCTGCATTGAGAGAATCAACTTCTGAACGCAATGCTTCTGATTCACTATCTAACTTATCTCTTTGATCAACCGCATTACTTACAGTATTTTGCATAGATTTTGTCGCTGATTGTTGTTTTTTTACTTGTTTATTTGTAGAGTTTTTATCATCTTCTGCCGTTTTTGAATAATCTTGGCAATTTGATTTTTGTTTTTTTGCATCAGAAGTTGCCCCTGTTACTGATTCCAACAGAGAACGGCCTTCTTGTTCTTCTTTTTGTTCTTTAGAGATATTTCGAGTAAATCCGTCATAGTTTTCAAACGTACCATAAGTCGTTGCCATTGAACCACCATTAGTTGCATTCAAAACATTGGTACCTTTTAGAGCATCTTTTTCTTTTGCAGCTCTTGTTTCTGCAGTATTTTGTGTACCTTTTACCTGCTCAACACCTTGTGTACCTTGTTTTTTTTCTAACTCAGGAAGTTTAATTGCAAACGGATTTCCCATTTTTACACTCTTTCGTACTTACTTAATATCACTTACATATATAAAAACATTTTGTAAGCCCTAATTTCAGAGACTTTAAAATCGTTAACAAAAGTTTACACGTTTTAAACTTCCATAAAATTCACGCATAGACAAAAAAGTTATCGGTTTAAATAATATCCAATAAAAGTAGCAATCAAACCCAATACAATACTTGAAATCAAATAAATAATTGCATTAATAAACTTTCCCTCTTTGAATAGACAAAAAGTCTCAATACTAAAAGTACTGAAAGTTGTCAAACCACCAAGCAAGCCAACCGTCAAAAATAATTTTAATTCAGAAGATATAAAATCAGCTCTACTTGTCGTAACTCCCAGTAAATAGCCAATCAAAAAACAGCCCAAAATATTTACA
>JAZSES010000071.1:0-2034 GCA_045531805.1 Candidatus Limenecus sp.
TTGTTGGATGGTAATTATTGTATAAGTCATTAATGCTTACCATTTATTGTATTGTGATACATGTGATGCAGAAGTGAGTTTTTTCAGTTCGTTAGCTGTATCTGTTTCAAAATCTGCTATAGATTTTTGTATTTTGTTTATATTTTCTTCTCTTTTTCTGAATAAATCTAATATACTTTTTAATTTGTCTACAAACAAAGGCATTTTTGAAAACTCTGAATCAACAGAAATAGAAAATTTATCACGATGATTTTTGTTTTCATAATAGAATGTGTAACGATCTTTGAATGTGATATCTTTGTCATAAACGACTAGTAGTTCTTCTTTCGATTTACCTGTTTCTTTTTCAAACTTATCTTCAATTTGACGCATTGTTATATTTTTAAAAGGACAGTTTTCATTACGGCTTCTGAGTAATAGTGTTGCACCAAATGATGGGGTAGAATTGTTGGTTAATATCTTATTCATTAGATTATTCCTTTCTTGTTTTTTCCTAAAACATGAAATAAAAATTTTTTGCTAGTGTTTTACTAAAGTTTTATACAACAATTTTTGTTGAATATTTTTGTATATAGTAATCTTTGTTATGCTACAATTGTTTGGTAAAAGAAAGAAAAGGAATGAATTATGGCAGAAGTTAGAGCAAGTCATTTGTTGGTGCAAACAGAAGCAGAAGCAAAAGAACTTAGAGAAGAAATTCTTAATGGAAAAGACTTTGCAGATGTAGCAGCAGAAGTTTCTTTGTGCCCATCAGGTGCAAACGGTGGAGACCTTGGCTTTTTTGGCAGAGGTGTAATGGTTAGAGAATTTGAAGAAGCTGCATTTTCTATGAATGTTGGCGATTTGTCTGAACCTATACAAACTCAGTTTGGTTGGCACCTTTTAAAACTTACTGACAAAAAAGATTAATAGTTTTTAAAATTTAAAAAATTTTTTAACCCGTGTAGCAACAAAAAATCTTCACGGGTTTTTTGTTTGTTATGAAGATACCTTATAGAAAAATAACATTGGCTACAGGTTTTGCTACAGGCTTGTCTACAATGGTTTTAAAAACAGGACTAAGGCAAGAAATAAAAGTTGTTGATAGACTTGTCAACAAGACGGAGGTTGTGCAAAAAAATATAAAAAATATTTGGGTAGTTGATAATTTTGAATATTCGGGGGTTGATATCAATGGTGATTTGCTAGCAGATGTATCACACGGGTTTGTGACAAGTTCTATTATTGAAAAAGGTCTTCCTTTTGCAAATGTGTTTAAGAAAAATATTTTTCAAAATTCTTCAAATGATTCTGTAGCAAAGAGACTGGATTTTGTATTGGATTCTGCTTTGAAGAAAATAAAAAAAGGTGAAAAGATTGATGCAATAAACTTGTCTATAGGATTTGATGTGCCCTATGAATCGTTATCTTTAGAAGTAGGGAAAAAACTTACGCCAGAGAATATAAAAGAACATTCAAAATCAATAAAATCTTTTATGAAGAGAAGAAGAAGTTTCAAGATAAAAACACGACCTATGAAACGACTTGCAAAAGTTTTGGATAAAATGGACTCGCTTTCTGCAAAAGGTGTGAAAATTTATGTAGCTTCAGGCAATTCTTATGACATGAAATTTAATCTGTTAACACTAGCGGATGATATTGTCAATGTTGGTGCATTGACCAAAAGAGGGAAAAAAGCTTTATATTCAGATAAAAATTCTTTGATAAATCGTTGGGAAAAAGGTGTTGTTACTCCCAAAAGGGCTGGACGAGGCTATGATATTACGGATGATGGTCTTGTTGATGTAAAAAAGGATGAAACAACTGCATTATTTCGAATAAATTGGCCTTGGCTGGGCATTGATGGTACTTCTTTTGCTGCACCTAGAGCTATAGTAAAAGATTTTTCAAAGTAATTTTTGACAAAGTGAACCATTGAGTCGCAGACGAAATGAGTGAACCTGTCTGCAGAGCTGAGTACGTCTTGTTCACATAGTGAAGACATTTTGCACGAAATCAAAGATTTCGGCAAAAGAAGTCAAAGGTGAGTAATTG
>JAZSES010000258.1:0-5135 GCA_045531805.1 Candidatus Limenecus sp.
ACATGGCTACGATCCGACTTTAAGGATGATGATACAATACCTGTTCGTTTGGGACGAAGACTGTATTTTAGGAATAAGTATAAGAAAAATATTACTTATGTTGAGCTTGATGGTGCTGAACATGATGTAAATAATGATAAAATTGATATTTGTTTACATTTTATTGACGAAGCACACATTTGGTTTTTCAATAAGTAAATGAGAGTTTTGCCATTATTATCAACATTTAAGTCTGGTTTTAGAGTCTCTTTTTTGTCTAATTCCGAAAAAATTGAGAATCAGTTGAATGGTTTTGATGTTCAGTACAAAAGGAATCTTGCAAATGGGATTTCTGATACTTTGGGTTATACTGTATCAGAGAAAGTGCTTGATTCTGTTGTTGCACCAAATGAGTTAAAAAAACTATTGAAAAGATTTATTCCAGAGAATTTTCAGACTGGTGCATTTCCATTTAATAAAAAAAATAAACGAGATGTTTTTTGTAATGTTTTGAATGGTAAATATCGTGCTAATTTGCATACTCATTCGAGAAAATCCGATGGAATGATGGAACCAAAAGATTTTTTAGATATGGCAGTGAAGTATGCTGATAAAGCGAAACATTTACGACCAGATTTGCCTCTGTTTACGATTGCGTTAACCGATCATAATGATATTGAGGGGGTAAAAGAAATACTTTCTTTAATTTCTCAAAATTCTGATAAGTACAAAAACCTTAAATTTGTTGTTGGGTGTGAATTTATGTTTATGGATAAAAATTCTGGATTTGAGTTCCCTGCTTTTGAGGCCGTTGGGTTAGGGTTTAATCCGTTTGATCCAGAGCTTAATAAACGGCTTTGTTCTATGAATGATGTTGATTTGATTGGTGTTATAAAAAAATCTGGAGGTATTGTTTCATATGCTCATCCATTTATTCACGGTCAAGGGTGTGAAGATGAATTTGTAAAATATCTTGTTTCCCAAGGTGTTAATGGTATTGTGAGTAATTATCAATATTTTAATTATAAAGATATTCCAGAGTTGCGACAATCAATGAAAGATGCAAAAGCTGTTGCTCAAAAATATAATTTATTTGAAACTGGTGGTACTGATAGTCATAGCCATAATATTTTTCATTTCAAGGCAGGAAGTATAATTGATGAATTGATTAAATAGTTAATTCATATATTGCACATTCTCCTAGATATATGTCTGCAATTTCAATATGTTTTGTATTGTTCTGGTTATAAATATTGGGGGCTAATTCATCATAAGCAGAGTTTGTATATATAAGCTTTGCTTTTATCCAATTTGTATTAATAGGGATAGATATTGAGTTCTTTTCAAAATCTAGATTTTCGACAAATAGAAGAATCTGTTGAGTTGTTTTATAGTACCAGCAGAACAAATTGCTATTACTGTCAAAAAAAGTTTGCATGTTTGTTGTATCTATTATTGATTTATATTTTTGATAGTAATCTCTCATTTTTGTAATTTCTACAAATGTTTTTTTATTTGAACCAAGTCTAAAATTTTCTGCAGTTGTGTTTGTTAGGTAATTTGTATATTCATTATGATTTCTAGATGTTAAATTTCTCGTTTCGTAACCTATTCCCATATAACTAGGTAGATTCATGAATATAGATGTAAAAAATCTACACTCATTTGCTTCTTGTGATTCATATAGCTTGTCGTTTTCTGGTAAATCACCATCGTTAGTGTAGATGGCAAGTATTGGGTTTATATTTTTATTTTCAACTTTGTATTTGATGTAGTTTTTTATTTTATTTATGTACTCTTTGTTTAGATATTCATAATTTAGTTCTCCTAAAACCAAATCAAAATTTTTGTTTTTCATATCAGCAATTGCTGGTATGTAATAGTCATTCCAAAAAGCTTCAGCAAATGTTGCAAAATAAGGTTTTTCTTTTTGTATTTTTCTTTTTAGAATTGCCCAGAATTCTTTTGTGTAGAGCTGTTTTTTTTCTTTGTGACTGTGTGCTGTCTGATTATGTCCCATGTCTGCTCTGAGAAAATCAAAATTGTACTCTTTTTGGAATTTGTAAAATTTATTTGTAATGTATTTTAAAACATTTTCGTCAAATTTATTTTTAATTGGGTATTCATCCTTTGTTTCATACAATTTGTAAGGAGTGATGGAACCGATGATTTTTGCGTAATCTGCTTTATTTTCAACAGTAAAAGTTGCCCAGTTTTCGTTGTTTGTGTATTCAATTTTTTCAAATCTTATCGGTCTCATTGGTGCGTGCTCTGTTACAGGCATTGGTTCGTAACAGTTATTTCTGATTAGACTTCTGAGTTCAGAGCGACGATGGCTTTTATCTATATGTTTTGGGAATAAGAGTTCTTTTTTTTCATTTTCGTTTAATTTGAAAAAATCGTTGGGTAAATTATAATTTTTGATTAGGATTTTTTCGATTTCTTTTGCAATTTCACTAGATTCGATCGAAAAATCTTGTTTCGTTTTGTTTTTGTTAAGTTTTATCCATTCGAACAAGCTAGGATTTAGAAATACTATTTCTGAAAAATTGTCTACGTGTTGAGTTGCGTCAAATCCAACTATTTTACCTAATGCGTGGAGTATATTTATTACAAATAGTAGCTGTTTTTCTGCTGTTTCAAAGCCAAGCTTTTTTAAGTCTGTATCAATGAATTCGTTACTTATGTTCCAAGAGTTTTGAGAATATATTCCACCATTGGTGGTTTCAAATATCGGCATAATATGAATTGATTCTTCAGGGAATGTTAGTGCATATTTTACTATGCCCCAATATGTCTTTGTAATTCTTGGGTTAATGCCAATGATTTTTGTGCATTTTGTCCATTCTGTATTTGTTTTGCCAAATAGTGGGGATTCTATTTTTGATTGTTTCGCTAGTTCAAATGTATCGTGTCCGATTTTTTGTATTAACAACCCCAACGAGTGTTCGAACGTTAGTTCTAAACACTCGTTGGGTGTGATTTTGTATTTTTCTTTTGTTCTATTCATATGAATAAACACTTACAACTTGTTTGTATAAATCCATGCTTTTTCTATAATCATTTATTTGGTTGTTAAGTTGTTCATAGAGTTTTTGTTGTTCTTTTATTTCAGCTTCTATCTTGTTTTTCTTATTAATTTCTTCTTCTATTATATTTTGATATCCAAGCATTTTGGCAGCTTCAATTCGACTAGGACAGGACTCAATTTCTTGCTGGAGGTATTTTATTCTTCCTTTTGCTTTTTCTCTTTTTGCAGTAGTTTCTTCTAGTAATTTTTGTCCTGTCTTGCCAAATTCTAGCTGTTTTAATCTTTCTTCAGCTGTTTGAATTTTGCTTTCATTATTCTTTATATTGTCTTGAATTTCATTGATTTTTTGTTCATATCTTTTGGCTTCATCGTATAACTGAATATCTTCTGCTGTTTGTTTCATTCGTTCGTAACTATTAAGTTTTTGATTTTCTTTTTCAATTTGCTCTTTGTTTTCTTTTATTGTTATTTGTTCTTTTTCAGTTGCTTCTTTGTATTTTGTTTCTCTAATATTTGCTAATTCTTGTGGAGATAATGCTCGTTTACCTGTAATTACCATATCCACGCTATCTTCTATTGATTTTGGAATATACTCACCATCTTCAGCATAATATAAATTTACTTTTAAACCATCGCTTTCACTTGGCGGTTCATTTCTGCTTGTTGAAATTTGAAGGTTTTGATAGGAGTAAAGGTGTCGTTTGTGACTTTTTATTTTGGGGTATGCATCCAAAGGGGATGCATAGATTGTAAGCGTTGCTCCAGATACTACGCCATTTGTTCCTCTAGGACCACCTCCTGTAATATAGCCTGTTCCATTCCAACCTTGAAAACTAACATTTGAGTTTCCAAAACTAGACGTGTTGATACTTCTGCGTGGTTTAATTGGTGACGCAGTTTGCACTTGAGTGATTTTCATCTTCTCTCTCCTGTTAATAAATTGACCTTGTATTAGAATGTTTTATACCTAACATTCAGTGTAAGTTCAAACAAGATAAATTTTGCTATTTTGTTAATAACAATTTAACAATCTTTTACATGTTTTTTATTGTGATTTTAGGTAATTAAAAAAGCCATCTATATCAATTGGTGTGTGTTTTTGGTCTTTTGATTGTTGTTTACTACTTTCATATATTTCAATTACAGTTGATGAAATACCAGGGGCGTATTTTTCTATAGTTTCTAGTTTTTCATAGTCACTTAGCATAATTGCTGTTAAGACTTCAGCTCCAAGTTCTTGGGGGGTTGTGGACCAGTAGTAGGCATCGCCATCATTTTCATAACTAATATTTTCTTGTTTTAGTTTATCAGTTGCGATTTTGTAGCTATTCATGAATTTTTCATTTTTCAATAGGGCGTCATTACCGTTTTTGTCAGCAAAAATAGCGTGTGAAAGTTCATGAACAAGCGTAGTTGGATTGTCATTGCTAACGAAAAGTTGTATATTATTATCTTTGCCTAGCATTGCGACAACACCTTCTGTTTGTTCATTTTCTTTATTTACTATAATTGATGTTTCTTCCAGAATGTCAGTGTTTATGATAAATGAAACTTCATCTGGTATTTGGAATAAGACTTCTCCAGGTAAGCTCTGTATGGTTGCTTTTAGTGCGATTATGTCATTAATTCCTTGTATTTCTTTTGGAATTAGTTTTCTGTAGTCTATAATCTTTTTTTCTTTCGTGTTTGTATTTTCTATTTCTAGTATATTTCTATCTTTTTGGTTAATGTTGTACTCTTCACTTTCATAGGTAAAGTTCCTTGTTTCGAAATACACTTTATCTTTAATCTGTTTGTAATTTACGTCAAAAAAATAATCGTTTTCTAGTGTTTGAGTAAAAAAATCTTCAAATTTCTTTTTTGTTGTATCTTTTAGTTTTGGATTTTCTTGTATTGTGTCAAGCAATCCAACACCATCTGCAATACTTCTGTATTCTTCTAGTAGGGTTGTTAAATCTAAGTTATTAATGTTTTTTAGTTCTTCGAGTAAAGCTTCATCATTTAGTAGTTGTTTGTTTGTTAATAGTTCTTTAAAACGATGTGCGGTTTTTACTTCTGCTTGGTTGTATTCTGTTTCAAATTTTTCATAATTTATACATTGTTGTGTAGCAGTTTTTACATCTGA
>JAZSES010000078.1:0-4791 GCA_045531805.1 Candidatus Limenecus sp.
AAGAAACACCCCAAAAAGAAGAAATATCAGACGCAACAATAAAAAACATTAGCAATGCCACTGCTGCCTATGCAAAAGCAGAAATGCACATAAAACAAAATGATACAAAAGCAAAAGTTATAGAAATATTAGAAAAAATTATTGATGATAACGAACATATACACAGAGTTCTACCATCAGCAGAAAGAACTATTCGAGCTAGAATTGGTAAAGAAATCGAAGGTTTTAAAGGTCTATACAATGAAGACAAAAACGCCTGCGCTTACTTAAACACCAACAACGAAATTGAAACAATATACATCAAAGATAACAACAAAAATAATATTAAAATCATTGATGTGCAAACAGGAATAACAAAAGAGTTTACAGAAGACGAAGTCAATGCTTTAAAATATTACAAAAATCATCCTCAAGCTATTCATTCAAAATTGCGTTTCAATAAAGACAGATACTCTGGTTCTTATAAACAAGAAGCCGATGAAGTTATAGAAACTTTAAACAAGTTGTTCATTGATAATGATAAAGTTGAAAAAAGCAAACACTCCCAAAAACTTTACAGAGCACTGCAACCAGAACTTACGGACGAAGATAAAAAGAACCTACAAACTATAGGTGCAATCTTCACAGAAAAGTCATTCTGTTCAACTACAACAAGCTATTTTGTAGCAAAAAGATTTGCTGGGCAATCACCAATTCTTGAAATAGAATTTCCCCCAAATTCAACATACATAGATATTGAAAAGTTCGCAAATATCGACCGTCGTCACTATCATGAACAAGAATATCTACTAGACAAAAACTCTCATTTTGAAGTCATAGGCTTTGACCCTAAAGAAAATATTATCAAAGTAAAATATATAGGCAGTAGGTAAAAAACTAATCTGAATACACAAATTCTTCTTTACCATTGTCCAAAATCAAAGCACAAAGTTTTGCGTCTTTGTATTTTCCACACCCCAAATCAATACAAATCTTATCATCAGTGACGTATGGTTCATCAAACTCTGTGTGACCAAAAATTATTTTTTGAGGCAAATTGTGTTTTGAATAAATAAACTTTCCTCTGATATAAACCAAATCAGTTTCATTCTGTTTTTCAAGAGGATAATCAGGATTTATCCCTGCATGCACAAACAAGTAATCCTCAGTTAAATAATAAAACTCAAGACTTCTAAAAAAATCACCGTGTTTATTCAAAATATTCTCAAAATTACCGCCATAACTTTTTACAGTAGTAGGACCACCATAATTCCAAAACAAATAATTGTAATAATCGTCTGACTTTGCATGTAACAAAGCATACTCATGTGAACCTATAAGATAAATACATTTGTAGATTTCGCCAAGCTCAATAATTTTCTCAACAACCCCACAAGAGTCTGGCCCTCTATCAATATAATCCCCCATAAAAACAAAGACATCATCGTCTCTCAATTCAAGTTTAGAAAGAAGATTTTCGAGTTTAGCCAACTCACCGTGTATATCAGTAATTGCAATATATCTAGCCATAAAAACATTTTAACACCAAAATTATCGCAAATCCTTTAGCAATTTTTTTTGTTTACCAGTTTTACAAAACTATGTTCTCAATAGTTCGAAAAATCAAAATACTAACATCTCCACAACTAAGTTCTCTGGTAAAAAAATCAGAAGAAACAATGGCTCGTTACAAAAAAGAAAATGTATTCCAAAGTAATACAATGAAAGAACTACTTTCTGACAAATTTGAATACAAAGGCAAAACAGAAAATACAGTACTAGTCAAAGACTTCTTTACAGGAGAACCAGTAGAGTTAAAAGTTATTTTTTCTAATAGAAAATTTATAAAACCAGAAAAAAACCGTGTTAGAGAAGATTGGACATTAATAAACGCCAATGGTGACATAGTTGGTTCAAAACATTTTTGGATAAAACGTAATATAGACAATGAACTTGTAATGGATTCTGGCTCAATGTATAGTGACTTTTTTGACCTACTTGGGGTTGGCATAAGACTAGACCAAATACAAATTGAACGAGCAAAACAACTAGGCATAACCGAAATTCCCAGACGTTCTGTACCTAAAGCAACACCATATCACGCAAAAATGGGGTTTTTACCAGAAACAGGAAGCCTAGAACAAGTTAAAAGTCTTAAACACCTAAAACAAGTTATAACCGACCGTGCTCCATTGCTATCAAACGGAATACCAAAAGAGTATTTTGAGCCAATATTAAAAGAAATCAATGGTAATTTCTACCTTGATGTCAACCAAACTCATGCAAATGCAAACCTAAACTATTGCAAACATTTATTGAAAAAATATAATCAAAGACGATTAGAAAATCTTGAAGCATTTGACACAAGACTTCTTTTGAGTGGAGAAGAGTTTGAACAGTGGAAAGCGATGCTAGAAAAACATTCTATCCTCAACAAACTAAATATAAACCCTAACAAAGGTGCTTTTTTTGAATAATGAAAATTAGAAATTCTCAACAATATAATTTATTACCACAATTTCAACAAATACAAGCTAGCCGCCAATTACATACCTTTTCAAAATACACTTCAAATGACAAGGTTTCTTTTGGCAACAATCCAATTAAAATTATTTTGGCAAACAATCCAAAATCAATAAATAACCTTGTTGATTTGTTCTACAAATCAATATACGAAGATATTTTAAAGACAACAAACAAAAAATCAAACTTTTTAGAAAAACTAATTGATAAATACGCCTACAAATTACAAACTATACCATTTCGAGTACTCGCAAAAAATCCTAATTCAATAAGCGAAATCATAGAACAAAATGGTAAAAAACTCGGTGGTTATTCATTTACAATGAACCACAAAACAAAATCTGCACACATAAATCTTCTCACTATTACACCGGAAATAAAAAGAACAAAAACATCAATAAAAACACTAAAACTAATGGCAAATAGAATTTACACAAATGCAAAACTCAATAAAATGGAATACCTAACTTGGACTACATCCAAAAACAATACTCAAGCAATGAGATTATTCAGTAGACTAAATCCACAACAAACAAAAATCTACCTAAACCGAGAATGTGAATACAAAATAGATTTGGAAAAATTCAAATCCACAATAGATAATTTTTAGTTAAATTATACAAAATCAGTGACACTTTTATAATTCTTAAAAAACATACACTGCCAATATTGCGAACAAAATCAAAGGTATGTTGTAGTGCAAAAACGTTGGTATGCAAGTATCTGAAATATGATTATGTTGTCCATCAGCATTCAGCCCAGCAGTCGGCCCAAGAGTTGTATCAGAAGCTGGTGACCCTGCATCCCCCAACGCAGCAGCTGCAGAAACCAAAATTACCGTAGCCGGAATACTAAAACCAAGTTTTGCACAAACTGGTACAAACAAAACGGCAAGAATTGGTATTGTTCCAAAAGAAGTACCTATCCCCATTGTAATAAAAAGCCCAATACCTAGCATTACTGTTGCAGCAAGCAATCTACTGCCATTCATAAAAACCATTGCTTGATGAACAAGAGTATCAACCCCACCTGTTTCCTTCAACACAAGTGCAAAACCAGCAGCAACTAGCATTACAAATGCAACATAACCCATAAGCCCTATACCCTCATTCATTAGCTTGTCCATTTTTTTAGGATTAATTGCGCCAGTACCAAATATAACAGTTAATCCGACCAATGCACCCAATGGCAAAGAATTAGTCCATAATTGCACTCCCAATGTAGCCAAAGCAGCCACCAAAGTGAGGTAATGATTTTTATTTAATTTCAATTCAGATATAGCCAATTTCTCTTCAATAACATTTTCCTCAGCTATTTCAACAACCTGATATTCACGATTATTTTTGTAAGATACAAATAGAGCGATTAAAAGCCCACAAAACATTGCCAAAGCCAAAAACCAATTTGATTTCCATATCTCACCAACAGAAACTATCATCCCGTTTTGAGTAAGATTTTCAGCAATAAGCCCCTGAAATATCAAACCAAACCCAGCAGGTATTGCAATATAAGGTGTTTTTAATCCAAACGCCAAAGCACAAGCAACTGCGCGTCTATCCAACTGCAACTTGTTCATTACACCCAACAACGGTGGTATCAATATTGGAATAAAAGCAATATGAACAGGGATTAAATTCTGGGAACAAATAGCAATAACAGTAACGATTAATAATAATATCCAAGATTTCCCAGAAATAACACCTGCAATTTTTTTAGCAAGAACAGGTGCAAGACCAGTATGAGCCATTGCTGCAGCAAACGCCCCCAATAATATATAACTCAAAGCCGTTTCCGAATTTCCACCCATGCCTGAAACAAAAGTACTCATAATCTTTTCAATAGACATACCGCCACACAATCCTGCGACAATTGATGAAACAATAATAGCTAAAAGAACATTTACCCTCAGAACGCAAAGTCCGCAGAGTAAAACAACAGAAATTATAATAGGGTTAAAAATCAATTCCACTTACACTACAACCTTTCCATCCGCTATCTTAAAAATCTCAACATCTTTTAAATACTCCTCATCAAAATGCAAAGTATCAACTGATGTAATTATTGTTTGTATATTTTTACCTATAGCATTCAATAGATAGTTTTGTCTAATATTATCAAGCTCAGCCAACACATCATCCAAAAGCAAAACAGGAGTATCATTGATTTTTTCTTTAACCAACTCTAATTCTGCCAACTTCAGACTCAAAACAATAGTGCGTTGTTGTCCTTGCGAGGCAAATCTCTTCGCCTCTATACCATTGATAAAAAATGAAACATCATCACGATGAG
>JAZSES010000385.1:0-9324 GCA_045531805.1 Candidatus Limenecus sp.
ACCGCTCTCGATGTGAACACAAATTTTCCGTCTATTATATCCGCTCTTACATACCAGTTCGATGTGTTTACTGTGTCGATTACATCTTGCAATGTCTGTTCGGTTGTGAATGTGTAAGTTTTGGATGCAAAAAAAAGAACGGTTTTCCGTTCTTTTTTTTGTTGTATTATAATCCCGCTTTTTTCTTGCTATTTTGGATGTTTTTTATGACCGTTTTTACATTTCCTTCAGCAAAGAAGTTTTTTGGATTTATAAACATTTTTATTCTATCCGCTTGGATGGTTCTCATTTGTTCTGAAATTGTTGCGCGTCCGAGGAATACGATTTCGTTTGGTTTGTTTGTTTTTGGGTCAGGGTAAACAGTTGCTTTTGGCCCTCTTGCATCGTAGTCTTTGTATGTAACATGTACGTTTTCTGATGCTTGGATGATGTTTGTTTTTTTGTAGTATTCTTGGCGCGTAGACCATACATTAATACGTGTTCCATCCATATCGACATCACTGTGTGCTGAACCTAGTGCATATGCAATTTCTTTCGTTGCATCGTATATGAATTTGTCTGCTGTGATTATGCTATTATTTTGTTTTAACCTACCGTGTCCAGTTAAGGTTAATTTTTTTAGGTCTCCATCTTGTGTTAAATCAGCTACAGCTGAGTCTGAAAAAGTTTCAACATCTTTGTAATAAATAATTACTCCGCCTTTGGCAACAAGTTTTTTTGTATTTGTATCATACTGTTGTTCATCTGCAGTAATAATTACGGTTGGTTTCATTGCTCCGTTTTCTGTTACTGTTGTTTGTGTATTGCCAACACCGTGAATATTCTTTTTCAAGAGTGACATTTTTAAGATATTGGCTTTTATTTCGTTTGTTTTTGCCTTCTGCACTTGGATAACATAAGGATTGTTATACATTACAGCTTCTGAAAGTTGTTTTGTTTTTGGGTCGATGAATACTTCTGCTTTTGGTGCTGTTGCGCTGATGTCATCCATTTTTACTCTGACGTTGCCTTCAAATGTTGCTTTATTTTCTTCCATTTTAAATGTTTGTTTGTCAGATTCAATTGACAAGTCTCCCGCTATTGCCAATCCAAATGATGACAATAATATTGCGGTTGCAACTATCCAATTTTTATAGTTTTTCATTAAAATTCCCCTTATTATAAAGTTCTGTTTTTGAACGACCTTCAATTCTTACATTGGTCATTTTGTTGCCAAGGTATGCTTTTTGGCTATGAGTTTTAATTTCTCCGTTACGACGAATAATTACATTGCCTTCTGCTACAATATCTTTGTCGTTGCCTTGCCAAGTGAATCGGTCAGCTCTGACATTTGTTCCATCTTTGTATATTATATAAGTGTCTTCGTAAAGGACTACCTTTTTAGCTTCTTCATCGTATGTACCTTTTGTTGATTCCATACTTAAAACAACTTCTTCATCATTATAAAAGTTACCGATGATATTGTACAAAACCACAACCTTATTTTGACTATCGTAGTTGCCTGCATCTGCATATATTTCCCAGTATTTTTTATCATCTTTTGTTTCTGTGATGAGTAAGTCTTTTATATCTAATTTTTGTTTTTCACCTGCTGTTTTTAATGCTTCTTTTTTGAAGTTTTTGGTAATTACACCCGCAGCTATAAATGCCCAAAGGCAACCTACGAAAATTATTGTTAATATAGATATATATGCTATTTTTCTTTTTGACATACTGAAATATTATCACGAATAAAAAAGCTGGGCAAAAACTTACTTATGTAACAAAATATTTCAATTTGTTTTTAATTTAATTTTGTGTGACAAATTTTTTTCTTTAGGATATTTATTTGTTTGTACTAGTAGTAACTTTGCGTGTAATTTATGATAAAACTTTCAAGAATTCATAGTAACTTTATTTCATTTGGAAATAGGCCAAAATCTGATGATGCAGATATTTCTGAATCAAAGTTGGAACGTTCTCCTGCTCAGGACTCTGTGAGTTTATCTAAAGCTACGAAGAAAACAAAATCTCGTACTGTTAAAAATACCAAAACAGCTGAGCAGATTTATAAAGAAACTCAAGCTAATCTTGATTTTGTTATCAACGAAAAAATATTACCTGAAGAAGTTTTGTATTTCCTAGAACCTAAGGTTGATTCGAAAGGTAATAAACATTTCACTTTAGCTCAAGCTAGAATTATTGAAGCTGCTTCTAATAAAGTTCTCTTCTTTAAAACAATGGCTCGTGAATTATCTGATGATGCTTTTAAATATGGCGATGAAATTTTAGCTGATTTGAAAAAAGTATTTGGGGGTAGTGAGGGACTAGGAGACTATCTTGTTGTTCGAAAAAAAGATGCTGTTTCTGTTTACAATAAACTTATTAAAGAATTTAAAAACGAACGCATAAAATCAGAAGTTTTTAATGTGTTTGCTAAGAAATTGTACGGTAAAAGATATTCTCAATTGGATAAAATTGAGAAAAAACTTGTTTCTTTGAGTATAAAAGATGGTGATGTTAAGCTTGAAAGCAAAGATTACCAAGTTATTGAAGATGCTTTTAAATCAGATCCAAAAAACTATTTTGCAAATAAGTTGTACGGAAAACCGTATAGCCATTTGGTTGCTACTGAAAAGAATATTGTTAAGCAAGAGTTTTTTAACAGTCCTGATGAATACAAAGCTAATGCAACAAATAAACAAGCTAGAAAAGAAGCAACTGATTATGTCAGAGATTTAGTTGGTATCAGACTTATATTGCCAACTGGTAATAGAGCTGAAATGGCAAAAGTTGAAAAATACATTGAAAAAGCTATTCAGAATGAAGAAATAAAAATGACAAGGATGAGTAATTATCATTCAAGTCATATTTTGCCGTATATAAAAAAAGACAAGGCTCTTTATTGGAAAGAGTTAACTGGAATGGAACTTGTTGAAAATTCTCAAGTTAGAAAGAAAAATGGCTATACAACCACTCAGATAAACCTTGAGCAAAATGTAAAAACTCGTGCTAGACCAGTTTTGGTTGAATTACAAATTCGAACTGAAACACTCAATTATATTGGCAATATTGAACACCTAATTTACGATATTTTAGAAAAGAAAAACATAAGCAAAAATATCCCTCAATTAAAAGAGTACTACGATTCAATCGGTATTGAAAAAGCAGTAAAAGAAGTATTTAACAACCAAGCAAAAGAAGAAAAATACACTGACTACGAAAAAGCATACTATGCTTACATTCGTAACCTAGAAGAGCCTAACAATCGTGTCACAATTCAAAAACCTCTATTGGCTGAATTTGGATTAGGTGAATACGAACATCTTTTAAGTTTCGATGCACTAGATGGAATTGATAAAAAAGCAAAAGAAATTAAAGATGTTTTTGGGCCGAAAAAAACAAAAAAATAATAAAGTATGAAATTAATAACAACTGGAGAAATAAAATGAAAACCCCCGTAATTCAAAAATACAATATGCCGTCATTCGGTATCTCTGCGACAAGCGTTAACTCTGTAAGGAAAGAAGTAAAAGTAAATGAACTTGTTGCAGCTTTTAAAGAATTGGCTGAACAATTCAAATCAGTAAATGAAATTGGACGTTTTGAAAAAATTAAAATTATTGTTCTAAAGCCTTTGAAAAATTCTTCAATAGACAAAGCTTATTTGATTTTAGAGCCTTCTGCAAATAAAGGTGATTTCAGAACACGAGTCTTGTCATTTGTTGCATTTTCACCTGATAATGAAACTGTAAAACGTTCTGTTTGTCAGGCAACTGGTAACAAATTTGCAATTGATTCTGTTTTGAAAAATTCTTCAACAATCACTGCATTTAAAAATTTTATTAAAGACTCTGAAAGATTCTTTTTAAGATAATCACTTTTACATTTAATATTAAAATTATTCAATCCAGCCACCGCCTAGAAGGTGGCTGTCTTTTATATCATAAAAAACTACGGCTTGACCAGAAGTAACACCAGTAACTGGACTATCAAAAATTATTGTTCCTGTATTGTTTTCCAAATTTATTTTTACAATGCCAGCTTGAGCAGTCATATTATACCGAATTTTTATGTTTGCAGTGAACTCATTTACATCAATAGGATATTGAAGTTTTAGGTCATAAAAATTGAGTGAATTACTATTCAAATCTTCTTTTGTCCCAACGTATACAATATTATTTTCTGCATCAAGTTTGATTACATATAAGGGTTCTTCATAAGCTATACCAATACCTTTCCTTTGCCCTATTGTGTATTGATAAAACCCTTCGTGAGTACCTAGCTTTTTACCATTTTTTATTAAGATGAAGTCACCTTTTTTTGTTCCAAATTTTTCTGTTATATATTTTTTTGTAGTCAGGGGTTTTGTTATAAAGCAAATATCTTGGCTTTCTTTTGATGACTTTGAAGGTAAGTCATTTTCCATTGCAATTTGTCTTATTTCATCTTTTGTATAATCAGAAAGAGGAAATAATATACGTTTAAGTTGTTCTTGAGATAATTCAAAAAGATAGTATTGTTGGTCTTTTTTTGTATCTTTTGCTGGGTAAAGTTTTTTTATTCCGTTGTCATCTATAATTTTTGCATAGTGACCCGATGAAATGAAATCACAATTTAGTTCATTAATTGCAAAATCAAAAAGTTTACCCCATTTTATTGTTCGGTTGCATAGTATGCAAGGATTTGGTGTTTTTCCGCATCTATAAGAATTTTCAAAATAATCAATTACATTTGTTTTAAATTCTTTACTTATATCTAGTACGTAGTGTTTTATTCCTATCTTGTCTGCAACACTTTTTGCGTTTTGAATAATTTGCTCAAACTTTTTGTCATCAACCATTTTCGCAGTAATTGCAACAACATCATAGCCTTGTTGTTTTAGTAACCAACATACTACACTGCTATCTAATCCGCCTGATAAAGCAACTGCAACTCTTTGTTTATTCATTTTATTTGTTCACCATTGTTACTTTGAATTCTGGATTTTCTTGAAGTCTTTTTTCCATTTCTTCAAACTTTAAAAATCCTTCTTGCGCACCAAAATGAGAAACAACTGATGCGGCATTTACCGATGCAAGCATAAGAGATTTTTCTATGTTCCAGTTTGTATATTCCAATGATGCTGTAAATGTTGATGATAGTGCATCACCTGCACCTAGTGTGCTAACTACATTGGCTGGAAAGTCTGGGCATCTGTAGTATTTTTCGCCATCAAAAGCATATACGCCATATTTTCCATCTGTAATAATTACCACTTTTGCATTTGTGGATTTTAATTTGTCTAACATTGTTTTTATATCTGGATGAATAAGTTCTGTTGAAAACACTTCAGTTTTTGTATCAGGACGAACTTCTATTTTTGTGACCAATGTAGCTTCTTCTTTATTCATGACAACAACCTCTGCGGTACTAAGGATTTTTTCAAAATATTTTAAACCTCTTTTCAAGCTAGAGCTGCCTGGATTTATTGCAACGTTAGTTCCGTTCTCTTCCGCAAATTGAGCAAGCTTATCAAGAACAGCACCAGACTCACCATTTAAAGGTGCAATATATAACCATTTTGCGTTTTTAATTGCATCAAAGTTAATATCGTTTTCTTTTATTTTTCCGTTTGCACCTCTGTATGCTAGAACTGTTCTGTTGCCTTCAAAGCTCAATAAAATTACTGATGAACCAGAATTTTCTGTTGTACTTTTTACTACATAGGATGTATCAACACCAGATTCTTCTATTTTCGAGAGAATATTTTTACCTTGAAAGTCATCACCTATTTTGCATATTGTACCTGTTTTGAAGCCTAAATTTGCAAAGTTTGCAGCAGCATTGATACCGCCACCACCAACTTCAGTTTTAAAACTTTCTACTTCAACTTTTGCTCCATAAGGATATGACATGAAATCAGTACTATTTTCTTTTGTACTAACAGAAACGATATTTGCTGCATCTGACTCTACAAATGAGTCAATAGTCGCACTGCCGATAGTAATTATGTCATTCATTGTTTTCTCCTTTTTAAGCTCTTGGGTGTGTACTATCATATACTGCTTTTAGGCGTTCTGTCGATACATGAGTATATATCTGTGTATTTGAAATTGAAGCGTGACCTAATAACTCTTGTACAACTCTAAGATCTGCTCCGTTTTCTAAAAGTTTTGTCGCAAAGCTATGTCTAAATACGTGAGGGGTGACTTTTTTGGGTAATTCGATTTTTTTTACTATATCATTTAGTGCGGTTCTTATTGATTGTGTCTGTAACCTATACCCTGTTTTGTTTATAAATACGGGGCTGTTTTCTGTTTCTGATAAGTCGCATTTTTCTTCTGGTATCATTTGACGTACATTTGCAATGTATTTTTCTAAGAACTCTTTTGCTCTGCTTGAAATTAGTACAATTCTTTCTTTCGAACCTTTGCCAAGTACTGTAATTTCATTTTCTTCTAGATTTAGATTGCCAAAGTTCAAATTACTTAACTCGGATACACGCATACCTGTTGCATACAAAAGTTCTAATATCGTTCTATTTCTGTATCCAGCTGGTGTCGTTATCTTTATATTGTTGAGTATTTGTTCAATTTCTGTATTTGATAAAAATTTTGGTAAGCTTTTGCTCCGTTTGGGTGAATGAACACTATTTGCTGGGTTTGATTCTATAATTCGTTCTCTGTATAAAAATCTATAGAATGTTCTAATTGCCGCAATTTTTCTTGATAAGGTCGTTTTTGAATAATTGAATTTTTGTATGAAAATGAGATATTCTCTTAGGTTTTCGTGGTTAGTTTCTTCTATTTGTTTATTGTCTAGCCATATCAAGAAACTTAAAATATCAGAATTGTATGCACGAACTGTGTGTTTGGAAAAGTTTTTCTCTATTTCCAAATACACCAGAAAATTATTTAAGTAAGTTTTTGTTAATGTACTTATTGCCATAGGTTGATTATATAACAATTTTTTTCTTTGGTATTGTTTATTAATTTTGTTAAACAATTTGAAAAAATACTTGGATATTGTATTATTAAGAAATGAATATATAACCAGTAGGAGAGAAGTTTTGTCTATTGTATTGGATAAGAAACAGTGTTTGATAGCTGGTGATGGTGAATTGCCAGTTGCTATGGCGCAATCAGCACAAAAAAATGGATTTGAAGTTGTTGCTATTTCTTTGTCATCTGATAATAGAAATAAGCTTAAAAAATATTGTTCTAAAGTTTATAATTATGGGCCTGGTGAGGTTTCAAAAATAAAACAAATTTTGGTAGATGAAAAAATTACACAGCTAACGTTTATTGGTAAAGTTCATAAAGGGTTGTTGTTAAGACGTCCAAAGTTGGATATGGAAGCAATCCGTCTTATGAAAGAGGCTCAAAGGCTCAATGATGATGCTGTTATGCTTATTTTGGTTGACCAATTGGAACAGATGGGTATTACTGTTTTGGACCAAACTATTTTTATAAAAAATTTGATGGCACCTCCAGGTGTTCTTGGTGCACATCAACCGGACGAAGAACAATCTTTGGATGTTGAGTATGGTTTTTGGTTGGCTAAAGAGATGGGCAAATTGGATGTTGGACAGTCTGTTGTAATCAAAAATAAAATGATTATGGCTGTTGAGGCAATTGAAGGTACTGATAGATGTATCGAGCGTGGTGGAAAATTGGGGGGTAAAGGTATTACTGTTGTAAAAGTAAGTAAACCTACTCAAGATAAACGTTTTGATATTCCAGCTATTGGTTTAAATACGCTTAAAACTATGGCTCGACATGGTGCAAAAATTTTGGCCGTTGAGGCAAATGAAACAATTATTGTAGATCAGAAAAAAGTCATTGAATTTGCCGACAAAAAAGGCATTATTGTTATGGCGGTTTAATTACGACTAAACATTACTACTGGACGGTGTTTCTATGGAAAAGCAAAAACTATTCGTTGTCACTGGTGAATTGTCTGGGGACAAGCATGCATCTTTGGTTGTGAAAAGTTTATTAGAAAATCGTGATGATATTGAAATAGAAGCAATTGGCGGTGAGAACTTAAAATCGTTGGGGATAAAGTTGTTTGTTGACCATTCACAAGCTCATATGTCTGCAATGGGATTAACTCCGAAAATTCTTTTTGACCATCTTACATTGGGCAAAAGATTAGTGGATTATTTAAAAAATGAATACAAGCCTGATTTGGTTTTATTGATTGATTATGGTGGATTTAATTTAAATATATCTAAGTTCTTGAAAAAGGCAGGTATAAAAGTTTATTATTATATTCCTCCTCAAATTTGGGCTTCACGCAAATGGAGAATAAAAACTGTTAAAAATAATATTTCAAAAGTTATGACTATTTTCCCATTTGAAAAAGAAATGTATGAAGCCGAAGGTATTGATGCGCAATTTGTTGGACATCCCTTAGTATCACAACTACCACAAAAAGCAGATAGAAATTATGTTTTTGAAAAATATGGATTAGATAAAGACAAAAAACTTATTTCTATTTTTCCTGGTAGTAGAGTTTTTGAATTGCAAAATTTGATGGATACTTTTTTAAAGTCTGCAGAGCTTATTTCTAAAAAAAGAGATGATGTTCAGTTTGTTATTGCTCAGGCTGATAGTTTGAAAGATGATGTTTTCAAAAAGTATTTGGGTGAGACTTCTATTAAAGTAATTAAGAATGATAACTATTCGCTATTGAGCGTATCTGATGCTTTAATGTTGGCTTCAGGTACAGTTGCATTAGAGGCCGCTTTGTATGAAACTCCAATGATAATCAGTTATAAAGGTCCTTGGATAGCTTATTTGGTTTATCGTTTGGTTCGTTGTATCGATAGAGTTTGTTTGCCTAACATTATTATGGACAAGGATATTGTTCCAGAATTATTGCAAGCTGAGTCTAACCCTAATGTTATATCTTCTGCTTTGTTGAAAATACTTGAAGACGATGATTATAGAAATTCAATGGTACAAGATTTGTCTAAGGTTAGAGCTGTATTGTCTCAACATGAGGCGGCAAAAGAAGTTGCACAGATATTAGGCACTGCATTAATTTCACAATGACAAGAAAAATTAGTTTATTAAAGTTATTTTGGATTTTTTTTAAAATTGGCCTAGTTCTATTTGGCGGTGGTTATGCTATGTTGCCATTTTTGAGAGTCGAAATTGTAGAAAAAGAAAAAATTTGCACGATGGAAGACATTACAAATTATTATGCAATAAGTCAATGTATTCCTGGGTTGGTAGCTGGCAATGTATCTATGCTTTTGGGGTATAAAGCTCGTGGCGTTGCTGGTGCTTTCTTTTCTGTTTTTGGTGTTTGTTTGCCAGCTTTTCTTGCTATTGTTTTGATATTCTCTTTTTTATC
>JAZSES010000415.1:0-8063 GCA_045531805.1 Candidatus Limenecus sp.
TCTTTTTTATCTTTAACAGGCACAATATTTTTCTTATTAACAGACTTTTCATTTTCTTTTATAGCTTTGTCATAAGCTGCCATTTCCTGCTTTATAGTTTTTTGCAAAGCTTCTTTTTCTGCTTTGATAGCCTTTTGCTGAGCATCTTTTTTTGCCTTAGCTTGTTTTTCAGCCATAACTTTTGCAGCTTTTGCTGCTTTTTCTTCAGCCTCTTTTTGTGCTTTAGCTTTTTTAATAGCCAATTTTGCATTTGCAATAGCAGCATCAGCAGAACTATCTGCAATAGTTGTTGTATTGTTTAAAGTCATTGCAAAAGAAGGCTCTATATACCCTTGAACAAATGCTATCATTACCACATATACTACAAACTTTTTCATTTTATTATTCATAAATTCCTCGTTAATAAGATTATGATTTTATTCTTCAATATTTTCTATTTTTTGAGAAGGCGTACGTTTTAAAACAACATCTACAAGATGCTGGATTATTACATAAAACGCAGGAGTCATGATAGTACCCAATGTACCAGCTGCCATCATACCGCCAAATACGGTAGAACCAACAGAGATACGAGAAGACGCACCTGCACCATGAGCCAAAATAAGCGGCAACATACCAACAACAAAAGCTACAACTGTCATCATAATTGCCCTAAACCTAATACGAGATGCTTCAACAGCAGCTTCCTCAATAGATAACCCATCTTCTTCGTGCAAAACTTTTGCAAATTCAACAATCAAGATAGCTTGTTTTGCAGCCAAGCCGATAAGCATAATCATACCAACCTGCGAATACAAGTCAAAAGCTTGCCCCATCATTAATTGGAATATCAATGCACCAGCTGCAGCTAAAGGACAAATCAAAAGTACCGCAAGAGGAATTGACCAACTTTCGTACAATGCAACCAAGAATAGGTAAACAAATGTCAAAGCCAACGCAATAATTGTTCCAGTTTGCCCACCGGATTCAATCTCTTGTTTTGAAGTACCAGACCATTCAAATCCCATATCTTTTGGCAATTCAGCTTTAGCTACTTTTTCCATAGCTTTCATTGCTTCACCAGAGCTTCGCCCTTGAGCTGGAGAACCTGAGAACTGAACATTTCTGTATTGGTTATATCTAGTAATAGAACCAGCACCAACAGTTTGTTCTAGAGAGACAACTGTTGTTATCGGTACCATTTTACCAGCACGGTTTTTCACATATATACCACGCAAGTCATTTGCATTTCTTCTATATTTTTGTTCAGCTTGCAATTGAACCCTAAACACACGCCCCAACTTGTTAAAGTCGTTAACATAATATGTACCCAATGTAGCTGACAAAGTGCTATATAATTCATTCAAATCAATACCTTGAGCCATAGCTTGAGCATAATCAATATGCACAATGTATTGCATCATATTTGCTTGATATTGAGTATAAACGTTAGACAAATCTTTGTCTTGATTTGCAGCAATAATTAGCTTAGTAGCAAAATTAGCCAATTCTTGCGGATTATACTCACCTTTTGAAAGCATTTGGAATTCAAAACCACCCAACATACTCATACCAGAAATAGCAGGCGGTGAGAACACCCCGATTTGAGCTTCTTTGATTGGTGCAAACTGAGCTCGAATTCTACCCAATATTGCATTTAAAGACAAGTCTGTTTCTTTGCCTTGAACTTTTCTTATTATTTTTTGGAAAATATTAAATTCTCGATGTTCCCATTCTTGCAAACGTATAACCATAAACGCTTGGTTTGAAGGCCCCATACCAACGAATACAATTGTTCCGGAAATACCTTCAATTTTTTTTAGTTCTTCTTCCATTTTCACAGTAACAGCAGAAGTTCTTGCCAAAGAAGCACCTGATGGCAAGTTAACTTGTGCCATCAAAACGGCTTGGTCTTCATCTGGAATAAAACCAGTAGGAATAACTTTGAACAACACCAGCATCAAAGCTATAATTCCACCATAAACAACCAATGTAAGTTTTTTATTGTATACAAATTTTTTAACGCAATGTAAATACCAATCAGTAAGTTTTTGGAAATACACATTAAATTCCATAAACACCCACTTAATTGCAGCAGAAACCTTATTTGAAGGTTTTCGATTAGGATCTTCTTCACGCAAAATAATTGAACAAAGTGCAGGTGATAAAGTCAACGCACAAACTGCTGATAAAGCAATAGACACCGCAATACAAACAGCAAACTGTTTATACATTAAACCTGATAGCCCTGGCATAAATGAAACTGGCACAAACACCGCCATAAGCACTAATGCCATAGATACAAGTGCACCACCTATTTCTTCCATTGTAATTTGCGTTGCTTCAACAGGTGTTTTGCCCTCTTCCAAGTGACGTTTAACGTTTTCAATTACAACAATGGCGTCATCTACTACAGTGGCAACTGCCAAAACCATCGCAAACAAAGTCAGCAGATTTATAGACATATCAAAAACAGGCAAAGCCGCAAATGTACCTATCAAAGATACAGGTATTGCCAGCAATGGTATCAATGTAGCCCTAGGGTCACCCAAAAATACAAAGATAATAGCAACAACAATTATAGATGTTTCTATAATTGTTTTTACTACCTCTTTCATTGATTCTCTGATAAACAAAGTATCATCGTGAACCATTGAAAGTTTCATACCTTCTGGTAAAGTTTTGGAAATTTCTTCAATTTTTTTCTCAACATTGTTTACGATGTCAATAGCGTTAGCCCCTGGGATTTGAATAATTTGTAACAAAGCAGCAGGCAAACCATCTACTCTACCGTTTACAGAATAAGTTTGAGAACCAAGCTCAACTCTAGCAATATCTTTTATTTTTATACTTGAGCCATCCATATTTGAACGGACAATAATATCTTCAAATTCTTGTGGCTCAAGAAGTCTACCTTTTGTTCGCAAAGTAATTTGAAAGTTCTGCTTATCTGGACCAGGCTCTTGCCCCAACGCACCAGCTGAAACTTGAACGTTTTGTGTATTTATAGCATTACGTACCTCTGTAACAGAAACATTCAAATTTGCCATTTTTTCAGTGTCTAGCCATATTCTCATTGAATAATCACCAGCACCATATACACCAACTTCGCCAACACCAGGCAAACGCGCAATTTCGTCTTTGATAAAAATAGAAGCATAGTTAGTGACTTCAAGCTGAGAATACCTACCATCAGTAGAAGCCAAGTTCAAAATCGCAGCACCAGCACCTGAAACCCTTTGTTTTGCAGTTACACCCAACCTTTTAACATCTTCTGGCAGTTTTGGTTGTACCTGTTGGATACGGTTTTGTACGTTAACCAAGTCAATATTTCGGTCAGAACCTACTTTAAAATATATCTGAAGTTGATATGATTCATCAGAACTTGTTGAAATCATATACAACATATCTTCAACACCGTTGATTTGAGACTCCAAAATAGAAGCGACTGACGATTCTACAACGTCAGCACTAGCCCCTGGATATGAAGCAGTTACAGTAATTTGAGGTGGTGTAATGTTGGGATACTTTTCAAGTTTTAATCCCATCATAGATATTATACCGACCAACGTAATAAATATAGAGATAACTATCGCAAATCTAGGCTTTGCGATAAAGAAAAATAAATCTTTTTTGTTATCTTTACTATTCTTATTATTGTCCATTATTTAGCATCTTCTTTCTTTGTATCAATTGATTTTGTATCAACATCTGTAACCGTTTCATCTGTTTTTTCATCAGATGTATCAACTTTTTCTTCAACAGTTTTCACAATTGGTTCAACAGGTGCACCTGGCATAAGCCTTTGAAAACCAGCAGTAACAACAGTTTCATCAGGTTCTAACCCTTCTGTAACAATCCAAGTATCCCCAACTTGGTTTGCAATTTTAATAAATTTCTGCTGAGCTTTGTTATTTTCATCAACAACCCAGACATAAGACCCATTGGTACTATCAGAAACTGCAACCTGAGGAACAACCGTAACCTCTACAGGTGTTTTAGCAGTTGCAGTAACATTAACAAAATCCCCAGGAACAAGCAATTTATCTTTGTTTTCAAAAACTGCACGAAGTGCGATTGTACCTGCAGTTGGGTCAACCTCGTTATTTACAAACTCTAACTTACCTTTTTCTTGATATTCAGTTCCATCAGAAAGTTTCAACGTAACATCTGTATTCTCAAATTGGTTTTTCCCTTTTGTTTCAGAACTTCTCATAAAGTTCAAGTATTCTTCACTTTTAATATTAAAATATGCATAAATAGGAGTTGTTGAAACAATTTTTGTCAAAGGACCAGTTTGAGCATTCACAAGGTTACCTTCTGTGATTAAGATTTTTCCAACTTTACCATCAACTGGCGACACGATTTTTGTATAACTTAGATTCAATTGTGCAGCAGCCAAATTTGCTTTATTTACATCCAAAGATGCTTTGTTTTGATCTCTTGTTGCTAATGCTTGATCATAATAAGACTTACTAACAAAGTCATTTTTTACAAGTTCTTCGGCACGTTTTAATTCTTTCTCTGCATTAATCAATGTTGCCTCAGATTGACGCAATGCAGCTTTAGCTTGTGCAACAGCAATTACATACTCTTTCGGTTGAATCAAGAAAAGAGTCTGTCCTTTTTTTACATAAGCCCCCTCTTGAAAATATCTTTTTTCCAACCAACCATTAATTCTTGCAACAACATCAACGGAATATTTTGCTTCAATACGTCCTACTGACTCGGTTTGTGGATAAATTTCTTTTACATAAGTTTTGGAAACCTCAACCTGACTAGGACGAGCTTGTTGTTTTGCCGCAATTTTGGCACTAATTGTACTAGCAACTTTATTAAAAAGGATAGGCACAACTATCAAAGTACCTGCGATTACGCCTATCAACATCTTCTTATTCATTCAAAACCTTCTTCCCATGGCATAATTAACCGATTGTTGTTATAACAACAATTTTAAACAATTGACCACTTTTTACAATAGTATAATTGGATGATATAATACGAAAAAAAGGAAGCGTTAAAATGAAAAACACAAGTACAGCAATGACTTTCGCTGAAATACTTTTAGTTGTTGGTATCATAGGTACTATCGCAATGCTATCTTTACCAGGGTTGAAAAAACATAGCCAAATGACAGAAATGGGCCAACTAGCTAAAAAAGCTTATCTTACCATTGATGAAGCAATGGAAAATGCTATTTTGACCCATGGTTCAATGAAAAAATGGAAATTTGACGACAATAAGTATTTTTGCCAAACATATCTTGCACCAAACGTAAAAACAGTTGAAGTTAATTGTACAGATACAGCAGCTGGGGATTATTGGATACAAACAAATAATTATGTTGCGTTACAGAATGGTTTGAAATTTTTAGTAAGAGAGTGTAATGGTAGTTTTTGTCATATTCATGTCGATGTTAATTCTGACAAATTACCTAATAAATATGGGAAAGACCAATTTGAATTCGCTGTATATAAAACTCAACAAAAAGTAACCCCAGCAGGACCGATAGAAAGATGGTTGCGAGTTAATAATTTTGTATTCAGTAAAGAAGTTTGGGAGTGTAATGCAACTAGTCAAAGTCTTTGTGGTATACCATATCCAGACTTAGTATTAGATTAAAAAAAGTTGGGTTATACCCAACTTTTTTTGTTTATTGTACTGGTGGAACAGATATCCCGCACAAACTACTACAAGATGCATTGCAATCCCACACTTCTTTAGTAAACACCCAATTATTAGCACGTAGCCATCTTTCAACAGGGCAGTGTGGTCTAACTTTTTGTGTTGACTTAACAACAGCAAATTCAAAAAAATCTTTACCATATTTATTTGGAAGTTTACTACCATTAACATCAACATGAACGTGACAAAAATCACCCAAACATTCAGCAATAGTCATCTTTATACCATTAGCGGTAATAATGTAACTTACATTATCCGCAGTTGAAGTACAACTAACCTCAACAGTCTTAACATTTGGAGCAAGATATGTTTCACAAAAATACTTGTTATCGTCTAACTTCCATTTCTTCATAGAACCATGGGTCAAAATAGCATTTTCCATTGCTTCATCAATAGTAAGGTATGCCTTTTGAGCAAGACGACCCATTTCAGTCATCTGACTATGTTTTTTCAAACCAGGCAACGACAACATTGCAATCGTACCAATAATACCAACAACTAAAAGTATCTCTGCGAAAGTCATTGCAAAACTTATATGTTTGAACTTTTTAATAATTTGGATAAGATTCACCGCAAATATCTCCACAGGCAGCGTTGTTACAATTCCACACCTTTTCTGTAAATCTAAAATTATTAGCCCTTAGCCATTTATCTGTAGGACAATGAGGTATAACATTTTGTCCTTCCATTAACTCACCTTGTTTATTGGTATAACCATCTTTATACACAGCGTACTCAAAAAAATCCTTACCAGATTTATTTGGCAATTTATCACCATTAACATCAGCATGAATATGACAATAAGCCCCCTGACACTCAGCTACACAAAGTTTTATACCATTCTGTAATACAACATAATTATTACATTTATCATCAGTACCTGGAGTATCGCATTTAACTTCTACATTCTTCACATTTGGAGCAATATAGGTCTTACAAAAATATGCATTATCACTAAAATCCCATTTTTTCATCGAACCATGGGTCAAAATAGCATTGTCAACTGCCTCTTCAACAGTAAGATATGCTTTTTGAGCAAGACGTCCCATTTCTGTCATTTGGCTATGTTTTTTTAACCCAGGTAAAGATAACATTGCGATAGTACCTATGATACCAACAACTAAAAGTATCTCAGCAAAAGTCATTGCTGCATTTTTATTCTTCATTTATTTAAACAACCTTTCTAATTGCAAAAACATTACCAGTAATTGATTTCCCAGTTATTATCCATAATTGTTTCAGTAAGACAAAAATCAGAATGTCCAGAGGCACAATTATCCTTGTATGTTAACCCTTTCTTATCATCTTTGTGCAAGATAAATTCAAAATAGTCATATCCCACAACATTTGGCTCTTTCGGTCCATTCAAATCAACGTGAATATCACACAAATTTCCATTACATTCAAGTACTTGAAAAGCTATATCACCAGACAATATCGCACTTTTATAAGCTGAAAAATCATATCCACTATATGTAGAATTTGTACTAATAAATTTATAACTACCTGCAAAACAATCTTTAGAATTGGCTGGACAAATTTTTTGCACATTCATATGCTTTAACAAGCGATTAAACATCTTTCCATTATCAGAGAAATCCCATTTGCTAATGCTATCCTCTGGATCTTTTGCTAATGACATATCTATAGCTTGATTAACAATAGAGTAACTTTTTTTCAAAAGCGTTTCCATTCTTCGCTTATCAGTATTGCCTTTAACGGTTGGTACTGTCAACGCAAAAACAGTTCCCATAATACCCAAGGTAATAAGAATTTCAGCCAACGTCATAGCAACTATTTTTTTTACTTTGTAATTTATTTGCATGAACTTTCCCTTTTAATCATTTTTTTATACTTTAAATATCTAGTTACTTCTTTTTGCAATGTAGTAACTGATTCCAAATAAACATTATCTATATGAACCCTATTTTCATATTTTGGTTCGACAATATAAACCGTTGGATAAGCAGAAACATGATACTCACTAGCAATTTTTTCATTATTAGGATTTTCAACATTAACCAATACAACATTAATATCATTTTTATTTATATTTCTAACCTTATCAAGTTTTGGCATAAATTGACGACAATATGAACACCAATCAACGTAAAAAACAGTCAAAATAGGTTTATCTTCTTGGCTAGCAGCCTCAAACGTCAAACCGGTATCATAATCAGATGGACTCAAATTTGCTTTGGGCAATACAGCCATACAAGTAGACACTGTTGCAATGCAAAGAAAAAGCACAACTACAGCAATTATACTATTTTTTAAATTAAAAAATTTCTTCAAAGTTTTGCTCCTTTTGGTACTACTGTGACTCCGCCTTCAGAAACATAAAAACCTCTTTTTTCATCTTCTTCTCTATCAAAGCCTATTTTTGTATAAGGCGGAAT